>JAUIHJ010000052.1 GCA_030432015.1 bacterium | reverse complement strand
GTACACAAAGCGGTCAACCCGAGCGGGCGGTCGCGTCGGTTTTGAAATCAATGTCGTTTGCCGCGGCCCGGTGAACCCAGGCGTTATCCCGCGCATCTGGTTGCCAAACGCCAATGCGAAACATGTTCCATGGCTGAGAACCAAACGGAAGAGTCACGAGAATCTCGTCTCAAACCCTACCGGAATAAGATCATTGGGGGAGCCATCTCAACCCTGGTTTTGGTTTTGGTGGTTTACAAGATACTGGACGATTTACAAATCGTTGATGTCAACGGTTATATAAACCAACAACCGCTAGTTTTACGAATCGTTCTTGTCATCGGATTCCTTATCGTCTTTTTGCTCGGCATTTATGTCGTTCCATCACTCCTCGCAGAAGATGCGGAGGAAAAACTTTCCAAGGACAAGCGAAGATCGGTCCTGTTTCTTCGAAGCTTTGAGCGCGACACCCTAGGAATCAATTTCAACGATCAGATAGACAACGCAGAACTGATCCTGACTAGTGTTTTTTCGACGCTAGGCCCTTTCGTTGCCATTGGAAAACCAGGCGAAAATCTCCAGTCGGTTGGCGCTTCCAGAATGTACGTAAGCCACGATTTGTGGCAAGAGAAAGTCATCGAGTTAATGAACGAATCTCAAATTATCATTTTGGAAATTGATACTTCGGAAGGACTAATGTGGGAAATCAACCAACTTCTAGAATTTCAAGGTGACGCTACAAAGCTGCTGTTTGTGCCACTCGGCGACCCTCGTCAATCAAAACACCGAATTCTTCGCCGAATGGCAATCTGGCGTGTCATGACTAATCGGCTTTCACGAATCGCGAAACAATGGGAATACTCTCGCATCCGCCGAAAGCTTAAAAGCGTCTTCCCAAATATGCCAAAGAAGATCGGAGACGCTGTCTTCCTCGACGTAACGAATCGCGGAGAATGCCGAGCGCTTTGTTGGCGCCCATCTGGATTTATCGGGTACGTCACCCGAATCAGCCTATTTAAGAAGGTGGCGATTGAGCATATACGTTTTGCTGAGTCCGCGCGCCGTGCGGTTCCTCATCTCAAGCATGTCAGTTTCCACGGGATGTTCAACATTCCGACTCGACTTTATTACTGGTTACTCTCGGCCCAGGCGTATTTCTTTGCATTGTTCCTGGCATTCGCAGCATTGGTGATCATCGCAGCCGGTTTTAGCGAACTCGTCTTCGGTTTAACTCTTGACGAAGTGATGGGTAGAAGGCAGTAACCCGTCCGCGACCACACGGCGACGAGAAGGAACATGGATCGTAAGAATCAAAACATAAACCTGGCTTGATGAATTGGTTCGGCGTGCTGGCGATTCAGCCGATCTGAAACAAGAACTTGGAGACGACTGAAAATGCAGACGCTACTTCTCAATGCGTGAAGACGGGCGGGATAACTAATCGGTCAACGGGAGGGCTCGGCGCAGTTGGTCCTGAAGTCAAGCTCTTCTCCTCGCCCCCCGTTACCTCAATCGTTAGCTGGATGAAACTTTCATGGAAGACGTAGCCGCGTCCAATCTGCATAGTGTCGCCGAACATTTCGGCGTCTCCGACTACGAGATCCGCAAGTGGAAACAGCAAGGGTGTCCGGCTCTCGAGTCCAGCCCGTATGACTTGGTCGCGATAGCTGAGTGGCGCCGTCCCGCAATCGTCACCGAACCCAACTCTCTGGATGCATCGCTGGCAGCCAAGAAACTGCAATTGGAGATTCAACGACTAGAGAAAGAAAACAAGCACTTTGCTCGAGAGCCGTCCTTTTGGCTCGCTGCGATCGCCTTGGGTCTGACCGTATCGCGTGAAATTCGTGAGTGGCTTTCTGAGATGGGACAAGGACAAGCACCGCCCGAGAGGACAGTAGTCTCATATCGCACATTCGTACGCGAGAAATGCTTGGTATTTGAAATGCTACCCAGCCCGAATGACCGCGGTGCGGCAGCATTGGCTGAAGAATATGTCGAAGCGATCGAGTCAGCCCCCGTCCTGACAACGTTCTATGGTACCGATGTAGTCGTTTTTGACTTCCAGCCCAACACGTACATTTCTAGTCCGGTTCCTGCCGCACTCATAAAGTATCAGCGTCTTTCTAAACAATCGAGGCTCCCTCTGGTGGCTACCGGTGCGAACGCAGAGGTCATTGCAATAACCCATTTGGACAAGATGGCGTTTGCGGTCTTTCCTGCCCTAAACCAATCCCTTGCCACAATCACAGAATCCCGCTAATCGGGTAGCCGGGCGGGTCTCCCCGCCCAGCCCCCACACCACCGTACATGCGGGCCCGCATACGGCGGTTCGACGAAGCGGAGCAAGTTCGGCCCAAAGTGCTTTGCGGCGTAGCAGTCCTTGGGACTCCAACCAAACATTCGTCAAACCGACCCCACAGGCGATGGTCTTGGCCATGTGCCAGTAGCCTTTGCGGCTCTTCGCGTGACGGATTGCTTGACGACGCGAAACGCCTAGGCGCATGAGGTTGCGGCTGCGCGTGCGTGCATGACGCCAACGCATCCACTAGCACATTCGAATGCGACGCCGAAGCCACCCTTGGTCGCCCGAACGCAGTTGCCGTCATCCTCGTACTCTCTCAATCGAAGCGGTCATTTGGTATCCTGACCTCCTTGAGATTCCCAGTCTCGCACACGGGGCTTTCACCCGATAAAATCACGCCCATGCCGGGCGCACCAAATCGGTCAACGGGAGCGGCGGTCCACGTCCGACCTGAAGCACCGGTTTCTGGCCGCCGCCACGTTAACCGAATCGTTCGTCCTATCGAATGCATTTTGCCGGTTTGGCACTAATCAGGTACAATTCGTAATGGAGGACGATCGATGTCGCTTGAAACCATGCTTGCAGGCCTGACGCCCGGTGAGAAACTCGCCGCGATGAACATCTTGTGGCGGGATTTATCCGCGAATCCAGTCGAGTTTGCTTCGCCCAATTGGCACGGTGATGTGCTTGCAGATCGGGTTTCCAACCCATCGAAGAAACCACGACTGCCAATCGACTCAGCTATCGAAGACGTCAAGGATCGTCTGAATGCGCGTCGAACTCAGGGATGAAGCAAGGGATGACCTTGTCGCAGGCGCGGTTTTCTACGGGAATCAATCGCCTGGACTTGATGACCATTTCATTGATTGCTTACGAGCGGATCTAAAGAAGCTGGAATCGGCATACGGGATCCATGAAACGTATCGTGGATTTCATCGCAAGCTGTGTGAACGCTTTCCGTTTGCGATTTACTATCTGGTATCCGAAGATTTCATTGATGTCGTTGCGGTTCTCGACTGCCGTGAGGATCCGGATGAAACCTCTGGGCGACTCGGACGAACCATTTGATGCAGCCGCGGTACGGGCGTGGCGGCGTGTACCAGTTGTAGATCAACCGCCGCACCCGGCTGATCTTAGGGGTTATTTGGCAGGAACACCTCACCTGTGGGAAAACTGAAGGACGCCGCCATTGGTCAGGCCGACCTTGTCGAATACCTGAACACGTCGTCTGACGTTGCGTTCGAACTTCGATGCCTTGAACGCTTGAGTGCGATCGGATTTCAATGTCAACATGGCGGGTCCTACACAGACCCTGCCACGAAGAAGACACGTCAATTTGACCTTCGCGCTCAGAAATCTCACGAAAAACTACGCGTGCGATGTGCAATCGAATGCAAGAGCTTGAACGAATCGTTTCCATTGCTGGTCATGTGTGCCCCGCGACATGCCGATGAGAGCTTTCGCGAATTGATGCTGTCGTATCACCCAGACATGGTGGAGTAATCTTACCCACGGACTCCGGCCTACGATAAGAAATGTGAAGCCGTTCACGTCAATTCGGCGCATTCGGCCTACGATGTTGATAGGTACGTCGGCAAAAGCTGTGCGCAGGTCGGAAAGGCTGGGGATGATTCAAACGTCGCAAACGACGCTGGGGTGTTTGACAAATGGTCACAAGCATTTGCTTCGGCAGATAACCTCGCGAATGATGCCACGGAAGATGGTGAACAAAACAATGATGCTTTTCTGTCGCTGATTCATCGAGTTCTCGTGGTTCCCGATAGACTGCTTTGGCAAACGAATTGCGAATCGAGCGGAATGCGCAAAGATGATCCGGTTCAAACCGATCGGTGTAGTTTCTTTGTCGGCCAATACTATTCGGCTGGCAACCTGCTAAATGACCGAGTGCAATTCGGTGACAATCCGGGACCGGCTCGTTTTTCGCCGCCCATTAGCTTCAACTGCGGAAAACCCGCCTGTCGGCGAAAAAGGTGCCTGTCCCGCTGACGCGTTATGCGCTGCAGAATCGCGCTCGGTCATTCAGGCACAAGCTTGACAGATTCCCACCTTTAATTTGTCACCCTGCCTGGCTTAGAAACACGATTGTCAAACTTACAGGTCCCGAACAATTCGTGGTTTCCGCATAATAAGCTGTTCGGCGAGCCATGTGTTTGTCAGTCCGACGCCACTGGCGATCGTCTTGGATATGTGCCAGTAGCCTTTCCGACTGCGCGCGTGGCGAATGGCTTGGCGTATCGGAACGCCGAAACGCATGAGTTCCCGCCGACGTTTCCGAGAGCGACGCCCCGGTTTCCAGTAGCACATTCGAATGCGATTCCGAAGCCAGCGATCTAATCGATCGAACAGTTGCAACTGAGACGCCATGCCGTAGTAACACATCCAGCCACGAACATGACTTCGCAGCAGCGACAAGCGATGCTCCATCGAGATGCTTCGCCTACCCGGACCGGCCATATACGACGTTGCTATTCGCAACCTCGCAGCTTTGGTGAGAATGCGACCGGCGGCGAAATCAGGCCGGTACTTACGCCCGCATTCGCAGGCTTCCTCCCCACGGTTGGTCGCCCTTCCGCAGTTGCCCCCACCTCGAACTTTGTCGTTCGAAGCGATCGTTTGGTATACTGACCTCGTTGAGATTCCCAGTCTCGTACAGGGGACTTGCACTCCATAAAATCACGCCCATGACGGGCGTACCCAAGCGGTGTACCGGAGCACTCATTCACGCGGCAACTGAAATCAAGGCCTTCCGATCATGCCCGGTTACGGCAGGCGTTAGATGCCAAGAAAGGACTTGCGAATCATTGCGGTGGGTAGCTCAGTGGGTAAGAGCGCCGTATTACAGGTACGGAGGACAGGGGTTCGAGCCCTCTCCCACCGACTCTTATGTGCAAAGCGAAAGAAATGGATTGGCAACGTGCAAGCACCGAGTGGCTTTCATTTCTCGACAGCGTCAGAGCTGCGCGGGAGAAACTCTACTGCTCCATAAACAAGGCCTGGTTTCGGGGGCACTCAAACTGTCAAGAGTACAAGCTCGTTCCAACTTTGTTCCGCCAGAAGCATCGCATGGACCCAGATCATGCGCCGTTGATTCACCGACTTGAAGCAAACGACTGTAATCTGTCTGACAGCATTGTCACACTTCGTGGCAAACTCTCGAAAGCACGCGCGGAACACAACGCTCTGCGTCGCGACAAAGGTCAGAGCGCTGAGGCACGCAACGACATCAAAGAACTCAAACGAAGAATTCACTCAGCGAAACAAGGGAAAGCGGAGATTGCAGAGCGGCTTCGTCCGTTTCAGTTGCTGCCTCAGGGTGAACGTGATGCGTATGTCGAGTTTCACTTCCGTAGCGGCAATACGTATAGGTCGTCCTGGGAATGTTTGGCTGACATGCGACATTGCGGTATTCCGACGCGACTGCTGGACTGGACTGAAACGTTGTCGGTAGCCCTATACTTCGCACTTTCAAGCTACAGGCTCGCGTTGGCAGAGGTGAGGGATGTTGGCGACTACTTTGTCCCTGAAATTGCCCCAGAACCATCGATCTGGATTATGAACCCCTATCACGCGTCGCAAGAAGCAACCAGCCGAACACGAATTTGGGACTTAACGCTGCAGAATGAGTTGGACTATTTCGAACGCTTTGTTGTTCAGCAGGAATGGGAGTTTGAAAAGCCCGTCCCAATGTACTCGCCATGGACAAACGCTCGCATGGCGTCACAACAAGGAACATTCACCGTGTTTGGTCATTCCCGCAAACCGCTCAATAAACAAATGAATCGGCGAATAGTGCGTGAAGTCCGCATCCCACCGCTCGCTGCCGTTTACGGGCTCAGGCATTTAGACGAACTATGCGGATTTGATCGTTATACGCTATTTCGCGATGCGGATTCTTTGGCCGAGTCAATCACCCAAGAATACCTCTCGTAGCGCAAATGGCATGTAAATCGGGTATGGGCCGCCATCCTTGACCGCCCTCCCCACACCATCTAGCGTGCGGGTCCGCACTAGGCGGTTCAACAAAGCGGAGCAAGTTTGGCCCAGAGCGTCTTCATGCTTAACATGCTTTGTTCGGCGAGCCATGCGTTTGTCAGTCCGACGCCACTGGCGATGGTCTTGGATATGTGCCAGTCGCCTTTCCGACTGCGCGATTGGCGAATGGCTTGGCGTATCGGAGCGCCGCAACGAATGAGTTCCCGCCGACGTTTCCGTGGGCGACGCCCCGGTTTCCAGTAGCACCTGCGAATGCGACGCCGAAGCCAGCCTCGGTCGCCCGAACGCAGTTGCCCCCACCTCGAACTTTGTCGTTCGAAGCGGTCATTTGGTATAATGACTTCCTTGAGCCCCCTTTCGTGTACCGGGAAGTTTCACCCGATAAAATCACGCCCATGCCGGGGGTCTCTTGCGCGATGAACGGGAGTTGCCGACCACGCGGGAACTGAATGGATGACCATATGGCGGCAACTGCGTGATCATGGTCGTTATGTCGCCCTGAGGCTTCATCTAACTGTTGGAGTATCGACAATGAATCCAAAGATTGTCTTGGCGGTTTCGTTGGCTTTCTCGCTCGTCCCTGCCCTTGTTGCTCATGCTGATCCGCCGGCCGCAAATCAAGATCTGGAGGCAAAGCCTCCGTTGTTGGACGGAACCTGGGTGATTAAGTCGATGGAACAAGTCGGCATGAGACTCGAGGGAGAAAAATTACCGGTTTCGATGCGCGGCATGACGCGAATATTCGACAAGCAACGCCTGACAATCAAACGGCTCGACCGCGAATACCAGTGCACGTTCACTGTCGACAACGACAAGTCGCCGAAACACATGGACGTTCAATTACAGAGCGAAGGCACGACGCCGCGAACGTTGAAATGCATTTACGAGATCAAGGGCGACACACTGCGACTGGCCGAGAGTCGGCAAGAACGGCCGATATCATTCGAAACCGATCGGACAATGCGACGAATTATCGTCTATACATTTACCAGACAAGAAGAATCGGACTGATACGGACGGGACGGAGACATAAATCGAGCAAGGGCGGCCAGTTCTGACCGCCCTCCCCACACCACCGAACGTGACCGAGCATCATTCGGCGCCAATCGGAGGACGGGCTCGTTTTTTGCCGCGCAGCGGATCGGGGGCGGAAACAGGGCTCGTCGGCGAAGCAGGTGCCTGTCCCCGTGACGCGGCATGCGCCGCAGAATTGCGCTCGATCATGTAGCGTGCGGGTCCGCACTGGGCGGTTCCACGAAGTTGAGCAAGTTCGGCCCAACATGCATTGAGGCGTAGCGGCCCTGGGGACTCCAACCAGGCGTTCGTTAGAACGATCCCGCTGGAGATCGTCTTAACCATGTGCCGGCAACCTTTGCGACTCTTCGCGTGACGGATTACTTGACGAATCGGCAGGCCGAGTCGTATAAGTTCGCGCCGACGTTGCCGGGGGCGACGCCACGGTTTCCGGTAGCACCTGCGAATGCCACGACGGAGCCAGCGATCTAACCGATCCAACAGCTTCAACTGAGACGACGCAACCGTGGCAACCCACGCAGCCGCGAACAAAACCTCGCCGCAGCGACAAGCGGTGCTCTTTCGCTATGCCTCGGCCAGACGCGTACGTAGTCGCTGGCTGCACCGAAGCCAGGCACTTTCATGGCGATTATCACTTCGTTCATGACCCGCTGCCGTGATTCCGTCGCGGCTTTGCATGTCTTGGGTCGCCCGTGCGGGATCGCGGTTGTTCGCTGAAATGGCGAGCGAACAAACGTCGGTGTGGCCTACCCTCGGCTCCGGACACGATTGCGCAGGTTGAGGTAGTCGCTGAGTGTTTCGCCCATGTTCCGCCCCGTATCGACCAGCACGTATTCGCTCCGGTTACGCTCGGCCACACTTCGCAGCCGGTCGTTGAACTCGCGCGCGGCGCGCAGGTACTCGGCACGCAAATCTTCCGGCTGGGTGAGCAATTCATCTGGAATTTCGAGGCCCACGAACTTGGTCATGGTATCGAACTCAAACGCGATCTCATCGTGATGTAAGACCTGGAACAGGACGACTTCATGGCGATGGTACCGCATTCGCTGGATGGACGCTTCGAGCTTTTCCAGGTCACAGAAAAAGTCGCTGAAGATCATCACGATTTCGCGTCGCCCCATGCGGCTGACCGCATCGTCAAGACAGTCGCCGATTTCGGTCTTCTCCACCGCCTCCGTTTTATCCAGGTGCTGGGTGATCCGCATGATCTGACCCATCGAATTACTGGGCGCAATGACGCCACGGATCTGGTCGTCGAACGTCGTCAAGGAAACTTTGTCGCTTTGCCGAATGACCGAGTACCCCAGTGTGGCGGCCATCTGGGCGGCTGAAAGCAGCTTTTGCTGGCGCCCCTCGCCGTACCGCATCGAGGCACTCACATCCAATATCAAGTGGCAAACAAAATTCGTTTCCAACTCATACTGCTTGATAAAATACTTGTCGCGATTGAAGTAGATCCGCCAGTCAATGTGTTTCGGGTCGTCGCCCGGGACATACTCGCGATGCCCGGCAAACTCGACAGCAAACCCCGACAGGGGCGACTTGTGCGCACCGGCGAGATTACCAATCACCAACTCCTTCGGATCAAAATGACGGTCCGCGACCCGCGTCAGGATATCAGGGTCGAGGTAACGCGAAAGGACCGACTTGGCCATAGCAAACTCGCTGACAACAAAAAGCAGACGACAAATGATTCATGCAACGCGGCGCGGTCTGATCAGGCGGCTGGTTGCTCGTATTGACGATCGGCCGGCACGGCCTCCATTAGCATTTTGATCAATTGTTCGCTGTCCACGTTGTTGGCCTGGGCAGTGTAGTTGCCGGCGAGACGATGTCGCAGCGCGGGGGTGGCAACGGCCTGGACATCGGAAGCCGCGGCATGAAACCGACCATGCAGGATGGCCCGCGCTTTCGCGGCGGTCACCAACGTCAAGACGCCACGCGGCCCGGCGCCCCAATTCACCCACTGATTGACAAAGTCCGGTGCTTCACTGGTCCCAGGGCGCGACGCGCGAACCAGCGCCCAGGCGTACCCCAAAACCTGATCGCTGACCGGGACGCGCGTGACAAGCTGCTGGAGGGCGATGATCTCGTCGCCCGTAATGCACGGTTCGATCTCGCCCATCTGGCCGGTCGTGACGCGTCGCGCGATCTCCCATTCTTCGGCGCCGGTTGGGTAGTTCACCTTGATATACAGAAGGAACCGGTCCAACTGTGCTTCAGGGAGTGGATACGTGCCTTCCTGTTCGAGCGGGTTCTGGGTTGCCAGGACGAAAAAGGGGGCGGGCAATTTGTGCTGACTTCCGCCGGCGCTGACTTGCCGTTCCTGCATCGCCTCCAGCATGGCCGCCTGGGTCTTCGGCGGCGTTCGGTTAATCTCGTCGGCCAACAACAGATTGGCGAAGATCGGACCGGGCAGAAACTTGTATCCACGCTCGCCCGTTTCTGGATCCTCTTGAATCAGTTCGGTGCCGGTTACGTCGCTGGGCATCAGATCCGGTGTGAACTGAATCCGATGAAATGACATGTGCATCGCCTTGGCCAGCGAACTGACCAGCAACGTCTTGGCCAGCCCCGGCACGCCTTCCAGCAGCGCGTGGCCTCGCGAAATGATCGTGACCATCACCTGCTCAATCACTTCGTCCTGCCCCACGATGACCTTGGACAATTCGGTTTTGATTCGGCCAAAAGACTCTTGGCATCGTTGTACGGCGGCAACATCGTCGGGATGGTTTTCGGTCATGGTGTTTTCGTCGCTTGGTGCTAGGGATCGTTCAGTCAATGCTCTCGAAGTAGCGTTTCAGGCGTTGTTCATAGCCGCGCGGCGCGCCCCGGCGAGCTTTCGCCTGGATCGCTTTTTGCAGCGACGAGGGAAGTTTGGCGAACCAGCTTTCCGCCTGGAAATTTCGCTTGGCTGCCACACTGTCACCTTCCTGGTCGCTGCGACTATCGCCCTTGGAATCGGGGTTCAGTTCCAGCGGGGCATCCTCCGCGTCCTGGTTTTCTTGCGCCTCACCATCGGCGGAAACGCCGCCGGTGGTTGCGGTGGGCGACGTCTTGGCGGCTTGAGCCTGTGCGCCGGCCGGCGGCGAGGACTCGCCAGGCTGGCCTGCGCCCGGCGGCATGTCGCTGGCCGCATCAGGTTGACCTGCAGGGCTGGCCTGGGCGAGTGCTTCGGCGGCCTCTGCCAAAGCCTCGGCGCCAGCGATCTGTTGGGCCGTGACCTCAGGCGAATCCGGCACGAAGCGATTCCCCAATTCGGTTGCCGGGGTCATTTCGCCAGCCGGCGCTGCGCCCGGCGGTGGCGTTTGTGCGGTACCCTCGGCGGGTGCGGACGCGTTGGCCCCGTCGCCGGGCGTGCCTGGCGGCGACGGGCTGTCGCCGGCGGTGGGGGGCGGGCTGTCACCCGCTGGTTCGCCTTGGGCTACTGGCTCGCCGGCTAATTCGCCGGCTGGCGCGGCTTCGGCCAATTCACCGGCCTGGGCGGGTGCCTCGGCCGGTGGCGCAGGAGGCAGCTTGCCTAACTCGGCTGCCGCTTCCAGGCCTTGCCGAATCGGTTGGTTCGCGACCTCTTCCTGACCCGAAACTTCGACCGCCCCTTCGCCGGTCGCCCGTTGCGCCTGCGCGAACTGTTCGGAGGCCGATTCAAGTGCCTGCGCGGCTGCCACCTGCTGCTCACGACGGGCCTCGCCCGCTGGCGTGTCGTTCGCTGGCGTGTCGTCGGCAGGATTGTCTGAATCGGCGGCGGGCGAAGTCGGTTCAGTGCTAGCCAATTGCTTCAAGGTGTCTGCTTGCTTGGCGATTTCGTCGCGGGCTTGCTGCTGTTGCATGGCCAATTGCGTCAACGTCTCTGCGATTTTCTTATCACGCTGCAGCAGTTGTTCGCGGGCGGCGAGACTGGCCACGGCCCGTTCGAGCCCGCGCTGGACATCCTGATTCGTTTTCGCCACGTCGCTCGCTTCGAGAGGCGGTTGCTCGGCCGCCGGTTTCTTCTCGTCGGCAGCAGCAGGCGGTTCCGCCATCCGCTCGGCGGCCCGTTGTGCCTGTCGCAAGGCGGCCGTTGCGCCGGTATCCAGGGTGGCCGCTTGGTCAGCCAGTTGGCCGCTCTCCTCCGCCTGTTTGGCCAGCTGTTCCTGCTGCTTCTTCTTCTCCGCGTCGATTGCCTGGGCCAACCCTTCCGCCGCGGTGGCCAGGGTTGCGGCTGCGTCCTGTTGATCTTTCGCGGCAGCTGGTGCGTTATCCGCCTCGAGAGCCTTGCCGGCCGCGTCGGACTTTTGTCTGGCTTCTGCTAACGCCTCAGCCACTTCGGCGGGGCGATCGCCGACGGACTCCTGAGCCTTGCCCGCCAACTCGCCGACCTTTGCCTGGGCAGCCTGATCTGGCTCGCCCGCGGGTTGCTCGGCGGCGTCCCGCGCCTCTTTCCGAGCCGTTGCCAGTGCCTCATCGAGCGCCGCGGCTGCCGCCTCACGTGCCGCCTGGGCGTCCTGTGGTTTACCGATCAGCGTTTCTTGGGCGGCTTTCGCGGCCGCCTTCGCGGCCATGTTCAGTTTGCTGGCGACATCGGGAGAGGCCTCCTTGGCAAGTTGCTTGGCCTGTGCGGCCACATCATCCTGTTTCCGAGACGCCTCCAACGGCGTCGACGCGGCGCCGCGGGCCAGCGCTTCGGCGGCCCGTTCAGCGGCCTGTTGATCGTCACGCGCTTTCGCAATCGCCTCGGCCGTTTGTTGGGCTGCCGCAGCCGGAGCGTGCCCGCTGGCTTTCATCTGTTCGATTCTGGCCTGGGCCACATCGGCGCTGGCTTGCTGCAATTGGGCCAGTTTCGCAGCGGTGTCTTCGGGCACCTGGGCCAGCGCATCGGCCACCGCCTGGCGTGCGGCCGCGACCGGCTGCAACTGTTCGTCGGCCTGCCTGGCCAATTCCTGGGCTGCACGACCAGCGGCTTTTCGCAGTTGGGCAGCCGCCGTCTCGAGCTGTTGGGCCGACTGCTTGGCTGCTTCGGCCGCCTTGGCGGCGGCAGGCTTGGAATCGGGTCCAGGCTTCTGTTGTGCGGCAGCCAACTGTTTGGTGGTCTCCTGCGCCAACGGTTTGGCGGCAGCCAGTTGCTTCGCCGCTTCCGGGGCGGTCTGTTTCACGCCTTCGGCGATCTTCTCGGCGACCTCATCGACGGTCTTCTGCTGGCCCGTCAGTTCGGCGGCATCCTGCTGGCTCAGGCCATCGTCCTGGGCGGCATCCTCGGCGGCCTGGGCAATCTCACGTTCCGCGGCCGCAGCCCGTTCGAGCGCCTCGGCAGCCCGTGCCAACTCGCCGACTTCGACCGCCAACTGCTGACGTTTCGTATCGGCGAGTTCAGCTTTGACCTCCGCGGCGGCTTGCCGCAGGACATCGTCGGCGCGTTCGGCATCTTGTCGCCTGGCCTCGCTCGCTTCCGGTGCGGCTTGCGTGGCCGTTTCGGCCGCCGCTGCGACCGCGTCTTGGGCGTCATCCAGTCGGGATTCAACGCCGCGTGAAAATTCGCCCAGCTTGTCGGCGGCCTCGAGCTGTGCGGCGACCTGCTGTTCGGCTTGCTTCATCGCGGCCGCGTTTGCCTCGGCCTGTTCGGTCGCCTTCTGTTGCGTGGCCACGGCTTGGTCAAGTGCCTTGTCGAGTTGTTCGAGCTGTTTAACCTGCTCGGCCAGTTCATCCGCGGTCTTGTCTCCCGAGTCTGGCTCGAGGGCCCGTTGGAGCTGCTGTTCGATCTCCGCCAGACTGCCGACGACCTGCCCTTGCTCGAGAAGTGCTTCGGTCTTATCGCCCGCAAACAGTTCGGACTCCGCTTTTGCAGCCGCCTCACGCGACTGCGCGACCAACGGCTCGACTTCCGGAAACTCCGCCAAAGTTTCGGCCAGGGTTCCCAGATCCTCTTGAATCTGCCGTTGCTCGAAGGCAAATTCATCCTTGGCCGTCTCCTGAATAAGATCATCCTCGCGGACCGTTTCGCGAAGCTCCTCTTGCTTTTCGATCATTTCGCGGACCATCTTCAGGGCGGCGTCACGGTCCGCGCCGATCAGGCCCTGCGTCTCTTCAATCACCTTGAGCAGCGCCATCAAGCCCTTGATCACATTCCGCTGCGAGCGCACCGTCGGCTCGATCTGGTTCTGCTGCAGCGACGTAGCGACCTGTTGCAACTCCTGTGTCACCTGTGCGGTTTTCAAAACGCGCAAGCCTTCGGTGGCGCCGGTGGCAATCGGGCCGCCCCAATCACTTACGTCGTTCAGAGTGGTGACCAATTGATAATAGAAGGCCGTGACGTCCCGTTGATCCTGGATGGTGTCGAGCGTCAACGGTTCACGCTGGTCGACCGTGGCGGCGGGCAATTCCTGGGTCTGATCGAGCGTATCGTGCTGGAGCCCAATCAATTGCCGCACCTGCGCGGCGATCCGCGCGATGTGCAATCGCTTGAGCAATTTCTGACGTTCAGACATCAACGCCACGACGACTTCGCGAATCACGTCTCGCGCTTCATTCAACTTCTTCAGACGCTGGCTGGTCTCCCCTTGTTGGGCTTCGACCAGCAATTGCACGACCTCCTGCATCTCATCGCCAACCAATTCGTCCAGGTTGCCGCGCATCGACTTGATCTCCGAGTAGATCGGTAGATGCTCTAACTGGTTTTCCTCGAGCTGCCGCAGCTGAATATCCAGGACACCGGAAACAAGTTCGGTGGCCAATCCACGCGCCTTCTCCTGGCGCCGCTGCTGTTGGCGCAGCGCCTCACGATCCGTGTCCTGCGCCGACAGTGGGGCGTTCGGCAACGAGACAAACCCTGCAGCAATCAACACGATCCACGCGGTAGCCGAATGAGGTGTCATGGACTGTCTCCGATTCCCAATTGTTCCTTGATGACTTCGGTGAGCCGTTCTTCTGAATTTTCATCTGCTTCGGCGATCGCTGCCAGAACGCCCGCTTCGTCGGAGACTTCCAGGACGACCGGTTCACTCGTCGTGGCCTTACCTGGATCGTCACCCCGAAAATCGATCGCTTCGAGGGTTAGTTTAACCTGATCGCCTTTGTCCAATCCCAACGGTGCCATGTCGATCGCATATCGGCCCTGGTAGGGAAGTCGGTCCACGGTCAGCCAGTCGGCTGCCAAAGGAATCGCACGCGGCGCTTCGTCCGGCGAGCCCGATTCCGTCGTGGTCTCCGTACTCCGTCCGTCATTGTTGGTTCGTTGGACCGACAGATGCAAGAGCAGCTTGGAAATGCCGAAATCGTCAGTAACACGAAAGCCAACCACGGGCTTGGCCGTCGGCAGCACGACGCGATGCACCAACTCCATCGTCGCGGTCGGCGGTCGGTCGGTCCGCAATCGCACAAATCCTCGGATCGGGCTCTCCGGTTGAAGACCGTCCACATCGCGGACATGGACTTCAAAGGAGAGTTCTTCGACGACATGGGACAACGGCGTCGAACCTTGCAACATCCAGACCGCCTGTTCTCCTTGGGGCGACGCCAGGTCCCATCGTGACGTCCCGGATTTACTCGAAATCCGAACCCAGGCCTCCTCGATCTGTTTGTCGTTCGCCGCACGGAGGGAAAGCTCCACCTCGGACCCTTCCAGTACGGACAGTTGTCGCGAGCCAGGTGGTTTCCGCGCCCGTTCGCTGGTCGCGTATTTCGGCGGAACAATGTTCAGATCAAGCGCAATGACGGGCAGCGAAATCATGTTAATCCGCGCCGGGTCCGTCCAGGCATCACCGACATGTACCTGGTATTCGACAGACTCGATCAGCCGTTCAAGTTGCCCGTGATGGAGAGAAAAGTCGGCCGCTGATCCGGGCCATGCGCCGATAGCTCGACGCAGCTCCAACAGGGCCGCGTCCAACGCGGCGCGATCCTGTGGCGACTGCTCCAAGTGCGTTCGAGCCAGCGGAGCATCGAATGCCACGGTCGGTGCGATTTGGTCCAGCCACATTCCATCCACCCGAATACTTGTGTCGCCCGCCGCCTCTTGAATGCGCAGGGTCGCTTCTTCCAAGCGTGTCAACCGATCCGCCAGGGACAGCAATTCCAAGGCGACAACTTTGTTGCCACCGTCGCTGCCGAACATGCGAAGCTCGTCCGTCGCAGCGTGTCCTGCCTCCTGGTTCCGACGCGGCGCGATGCACTGAACGAACAGACTGACCGGCTGGCCTTGCGCCGCCGTGCAGTCGATCGGCTGAGTGGGATGTTGGGCGCGCTCCAGCACGACGCTGCCGTTGATGATTACCGTCTTCATCACGGTCTGCGTCGGATAGTGATCGGCACCGAGCAGCAGCCGTTGAAAGAAGACCCGCACATGATCGGGAAACACGACCACCGACGCGACCGCCAGCATGACCACGATGGCCAGCGCAAAGGCGCGCCGCGAAAACTGTTCGTAAGATAGCCCTTCGAAGAAATCGATTCGCTTGCCCAGGTCCACCCCGTGCCTGACGACCGCTGTTCTTAACTCCGGCGACCCAAAATCGATCGCCGGCGACGCGTCGAATTGCAAGGCGGCGACCAGGTCACTGTCGAGCCCATGCTGCCGCTCGACCATCAACGCCACGTCGACTTCCGATTCGTGATGCGACAAGAGCGGCTTGGTGTAGCGGAGGAACACCCACAGCAAGGTGAGCGAACCGACCACCAGCATCACGGTCCGCTGCGGAGCGTCCAATTGAAACAGGAAATCGACAAGCCAGCAGGCCGCCAGGGTCAACAGGCCGCCGGTGACCAGCGGTGCCAGCGCCGTTCCCCAACGTACGAACTGCCGATGGCGTCGCAGGGCGCGGACTTGGTTGCGAGTACGTGCGAGTTCAGTCATTGCAAGTGTACCAATCTGCGGATCAGCCATTCGCCCAGCATCAATCCGACCACGACGATAAACCACAGCGGCGTGCTCCACAGGGCGTGGTTACGCGTTTCATGTTCCACGGTCTCACGAAGCGGCAGGTCGCTGATCATCTGGTGGACGGCCGTCAATTCATACGCCCGGCCACCGGTGGCCTCCGCCAACCGTGTTTGCAGCGTGACGTCGCGGACCGCCGTCCGGTGCTCCGCCGACGTGTCCGTCACTTCAAAGCGGCGTTCCTGATAATTGCCCGTGACGGGGTCTTTTACGCGAATGCGGTAGGTACCGGCCGCATAGACCGGCACTTGTGCTTCGAAGACACCCCGACGCAGCATCGGCACGGCAACGACGCGCATCTCACTCGCGCCGGCTCCGCGCGCCGGCAGGGTCAGTTCCGCGGACAACGCGTGATCCGGCAACCCGTCGTCCAATAACGGCTCGTAGTTTTCGTCGTACGCCTCGACCGTGAACGTGACCCGGTCCTCGACTCGATACTCCGGCCGATCAACGCGAGCCACAAACCGTTTGTCCGCACCAAGGGCATGACTCATCCCCAGTCGATAGATGAGCTGCGACCAAAATTGACGATAGTACAGTTCGCCGTACTTGCGCCGCAGCCGCCACATTTCATCACAGGCCAGGTACACGACCTCGCCCTTACCGTAGCGGCGAATGGCGATCAACGGCTGCGGTGTTTTTCCATCGGCGCACATGTCGGTTGGATGAACGGCCAAAGCCTGAGCCTGATCGTGCAACGCCGCGACCGGCTGATACCAGGACAGCTGGGCGAGATTGCGCCACGCCAGGCCGTTTTCGGTATCCGTGTTGCCCAAGTTCATGAACGGATGCAGGGCCGCTTGCGGCGTCAGGCGGAGCGCGAATTCTTGCTCGTCACGCATCCGCGCGTTGCGATCAACAATCACCGGCAGCATATCCGCCAGGGCCGTTCCACTGAGATCGCGGGGACCGAAGCGGGGGCCGCTGATCACCACCAGGCCACCGCCCATCGTGCCGACAAACTCCTTGGTCATTTCACAGAATCGGGGCGACAGTGAAGCACCAGGCATATCGCCCAGAAAGATCACGTCGTTGGCAAAGAACTCGCTCCGCTGGGGCGTCAGCGTCGGCAGGAACAACACGTTCGCTTGCCGCACACGTGGGTCCGATGAACTGAGATAGGTACGAAAACCGTTCATCCCGACCAGTCGGTCACGATGGAAAACCTCCTTAATGAAGCGCCATTCCCAGGAAGGCTCGTTGGCCACGTACATCAGTCGCAGATAGTCATCGATGATCGTGATCTGCCGCGTCGAGCGGTTGTTGTCGTCGACGATTTCACCATCCTGCGGCTCCACTTCGGCGACAAATTCGAATTGCCCGGCCTCCTGGGGCGTAAACGGAAAATCGACACCCTGGACAGTCGAGCTCAGCGTCACCTCTCGCTCGCCAATCTCAATTACATCACCCGCCATCGCCGCGGTGCCGCTGAGCGGATGCGCAGTGACGGAGACACGGACCGTGCGATCTTGCATTCCAGACTGGCGCAACTTCACGAACAACGTCGTGCGTTCCGCCTTTTTCATCTTCGGATCGGTTTGCAATTCGACCGCCAGATCAACCGCCTCCGTCGCACCGAGCCCGACCGTATACAGGGGCGCCCCAATCGCCTGGGCCGGCGACCGCTCGTCACCCAATGGCGTCAACCCCGAGTTGTTGGCGAAGTCGCTAAACATGATCGCCGCGGCCAGGGTTCCCGCGCCGGACTGCTCGCGAACATCCACCAACGCTTCACCCAGTGCCGTCACCTGCCCGGTCGCTGACAATTGAGACGCCAATTGCTGCGGGTCAAGCGGACGGCCATCGTCGCTCGCACCGATCCTTCGGAGTTGGCTGGTTGACTGGCCATCAAAAATGAATGCCTCCACGCGGCAGGCGTCATCTTGTTGCAGGCGATCGATAATGTTGCGATCTTCGCTCGTCAGCAGCGACTGCAAATAGGCGATGC
>JAUIHJ010000809.1 GCA_030432015.1 bacterium | reverse complement strand
GTGCGCGATGCGAGTTCATCGCGCAAGTCCGGCCATACTACGCAAATCGCCTGAGTTAACCGCGAATCTTGTGCCGAACACTATTGAGCCGGTCCCGGATTGTCGCCGAATTGCACTCGGTCACTTAGCTGCGTTTGCCGATCCGGTCGAGCACCGTCTTGATGGTTTGCCGCAGGACGGTTCCGCTGCGGCGGAGACCCTGCAGTTCTTTGGGCCACAGGTCGACCGGCAGACGATCACAGACACCGCTGCGTCCCACCACCGTCGGGACGGACAGAGCGACATCGCGGATGTCGTAGCAGCCATTTTGCACGGACGAAATCGGCAGCACGCGACGTTGGTCCAGCGCGATGGCGTGGATCACGTCGCGAATCGCGATGCCAACTGCGAAGCCGGCGCCCCCCTTCTTGCTGATCACTTCGGCGCCGGATCCCTTGGTCCGTGTAAAGAGTTCCGTTGCCAGGTTCGGTGTCCACCCTGGAAGCTTGTCCAGCGGGAATCCGCCAACCGTGGCGCCTGACCAGATGGGCACCATGCTGTCGCCGTGCTCACCCAAAATCAGGGCGGACGTCTGGGTCGGAGGCACGCCCATTCGCTGTGCAATCAAACTTTGAAAGCGAATCGTATCAAGTTGCGTTCCCAAGCCGATCACCTGGGCGTGCGGAAGTCCGACGCGGTCGGCGGCAACATAGGTCAGGATGTCAACCGGATTCGACACCACGAAGACGATGGCGTTCTGTTTCAGGCCGGCCTTGATGACGTCGTCCAGGATGCCGACGAAGAGGTCGGTGTTGCGGTTAATCAGGTCAAGTCGCGATTCATCGGGCTTGCGACGGAGACCGGCGGTGATACAGACCACGTCACTGTCGGGGATGTGTTCATAGCTGCCGGACGAAATGACCTGATCCGCCGTACTGGGACCGCCATGCAACAGGTCCAACGCTTGTCCTGCCGCCATGTCCTGATTCAGATCGACCAGGGCGATCTCACGGACAATGCCACCGCATTGGAGTGCGAATGCTGCGCTGGAGCCAACTAAACCGCCGCCGCCGATAATGCTTACTTTCATGGGATTTCTTGTTCTGTTGAGCGTGATTGAGTGCAAATGGATGGTCCGGTGATCCGAGGACGGTCCCGCCCGTTAGCGTCGAGCCAACTCGGCGACGACGCGTTCCGTGATCGCTTGGATCAACGCTTCCTGGCTGGTGTCGCCGGCCGGCGCGTTGGGCGCGGCAGGCGCGGTTGATGCGCCGACGGGCATCGCGGGCGGCGCTTCAAAGGCGCGTCGTTCGACACCGGACTCGTGCCAGCTTTCACGAAAGATATCGTTCGCGCAGATGTCGCAGTCTTCGTACTCCTTGGTGTTGCGCGGGTCCGCCCAACCCCATTGCTGCTTGAGTTCCAGTAGTTCGCGTTCTTTTCCTTCGGAGAAGTAATTCACTTTCCCCAGGCTCTTGGCCAACATCAGCATGCGGCAATACGCGTCCAAGATTTCGGTCCACCAATACGCCTGTTCGACATCGACGCCGTAGCTGACCGTACCGTGGTTTGCCAGAATGATGACATTCGTCTTTTGCACGAACGGGATGATGGTGTCGGCAAACGCCTGGCCGCCAGGGGTTTCATATTTCGTGATCGGAACATCCCCCAGAAACACTTCGACTTCGGGCAGGACGCACTGGGGAATCGGTTCGCGGGCAATTGCGAAGGCCGTGGCGTGCGGCGGATGGCAATGCACGACGCTCTTGATGTCTGGGCGGTTCTTGTAGATCTCGAGGTGCAGCAACGCTTCGCTGGAACGTTTCTTGCGCCCTGACAACTGCTTGCCGGTCATGTCGACGGTCGAGATGTCGTCCGGCTTGAGAAACCCCTTGGAGTGCATCGTGGGCGTGCACAGGACTTCGTTTTCGCTGATGCGGACGGTGATGTTCCCGTCGTTCGCCGCGGCGAAGCCTTTGTTGTAAATGCGGCGACCAATCTCGCAGATGTCTTGCTTGATTTTATGAGCGTTCATCATGATTCACTTCTTCAGTTCAGGTCTTTAGTTTGCGAACTTGTGACTTGTTGATCTCGATGTTGTCCAGGAGTGCGGCGGAGTAGGCGTCGACCGGTTTCTCGTCGGGATAAAATGCGGCCGCGGCTTCACCCCCTTCGCTGAGGGCGATCATGCTGTCGATTCCAGCACCCAGATCGTCCCAGGCCACCAACGGTTCCGCTTCGTCGCCGTTGCCGCCGGCCAGATTGGCGAGCGATTGGGGGACCACCACCTTGAGCCGACCACCCACCAGCGCCGGGTGCACGCGGCTGAGAGTAACCGTGCCGATAACTTTCGCGATACGCATAGCTTGGTACTTTGTGTGTGTCTCGGTTGTCGATGCCTTGGCTGCCTATTGCCGCACGAGCCTATTGCCGCACCAGTTCGATGCCTCGATCTTTCAATTCATCGATCACCGCCGGCGTGACGACTGCGCGTCGTTCAACCCGCAGCTTGCTGACGCCATGCAGGCCATTTCGTAATGTTTCGAGCGTCACGAGCTTGCCATCAATTGCCAATTCCGTTGCGGCTGCAACTGGAGGAACGTCGCTGGCCACACCGACGCCACGCTCGAGCAGGCGGCGAATCACCTCCTGCACGATCTGTTCAAAAACCGCTGGATCCAGCGACGAATTTTGCATTAGTCTTGGATTCCAATAATGGTCCAGCGGACGGGCGTCACATCAACGTTCAAAAGTCTTCGGGCCCCGTCGCTGGTCATCATGACATCGTCGCTGATCCCGGCTCCGATGCAGTCGACGGCCAGGATCGGATCCCCATCGGGCGTGTTGTCGGTGAGGCGCGGTTGCACGATCAGGAGCTTACGCCCTTGCATCGAAGGATGCTTGATCGTGGCGTCGGCGCTGCCGATAACTCGTCCCTGTTGCATCTGATTCCGTGTCACGAAGTTACGTGTCAAAATGTGGTGAATGTCGTTGCTGGCGGCGATTCGACTGGCCGCGCGACTGCGTTTAGTTTTGCGGCTTTCCCAGGATCCACAGATCGTCGATCATCGAACAGCGCCGTTCGCGGGTGAACGTCAGTGGGGTGGTCACGCCCTCGCCTGTCGGACCGGCGATCGAGAACGAGAGGTAGCCTTCACCGCCGAGTCCCAACGCGGCCATGCAGGGGCCGTTCTTGACGAAGAGTGTCGTGTCCATGATCTTTCCCATCTTGGTCATGTTCTTGACGTTGTGAGAATGGATGATGGAGGTATGGCGGAAGCCGTGTTCAAAGTGACGCGCCTTGGCGATCGCTTCGTCCGAGT
>JAUIHJ010000051.1 GCA_030432015.1 bacterium | reverse complement strand
CCGCTTCGAGCTCACCAAGGCGGGCACCTTCTGGTATCACCCGCACTTCGACACCGCGCGGCAGGTGGAGGGCGGCCTGTATGGCACCCTCGTGGTCACCGACCCCGCCGAGCCCACGCCGGATCAGGACATCGTCCTGATCTTCGACGCGGCCAAGGAGGGCCTCGACCCGCCCGCCCCGCGCCCCGAGCACGGCCACGGCATCGCCTGGCTCAAGATCGGCCCGCCTGACCGCGTTGTAGCCGGCCGGCAGCACGTCACTGACTGTGACGTTGGTACTCGCGTTGGGCCCGTCGTTGGTCAAGGTCAGCGTAAAGATAACCGAGTCACCGATGCTGTAGCCGCCACTGCCGTCGTTGTCGCCGGCCAGGGCCACGGTCTTGGCGATTCGCAAGTCGGCCTTCGGCGAAATGACTGGGGTGACGCTATCCTGGTCATCCTCGGCCGGTGCATCGTTTCCGGGCGTCGAATCGGGGTCGACGTTATCGCTCGTCGCGACCTGGGCGATGTTGGTATAGTTGCCAGTCGCTTTGACGGTGGCATTGATCGTCAGCGTGGCCGTGTCGTTGATGTCCAGGTCGCCGATATTCCAGACGCCACTTCCCGACGAGTAGGTGAAGCCGTTGAGGGCGGCGTCGCTGCTAACAAAGGTGTAGCCGCTGGGCAGTACGTCCGCGACGGTAACGCCGGTCGCGTCAAACGGGCCGCCGTCGTTGGTCACTGAGATGGTGAATTGGATCGTATCACCCGGTGTGATATTGCCCACGCCGCTACCGTCGTTGTCGCTGAGCAGCACAAAGCTCTTGTCCAGTTCGAGGTCGGCGGGCCGCACAACGGTGTTGATGTCGTCGTCCGAGTTATTCGAAAGATCCGGATCGACCAGGCCGACCTTGTTGATATCGGCCACGTTCTGAATCGTCCCGGACGCGCCCGTGGCGACGGTGTAGTTGACCGTGTAGGTGATCGTCGAGCCGACCGGCAGATCGACCGTGGCGCTGATGTCACCGCTGCCACTACCGCTACCCGGGTCGGCCGTCGCGCCACCCGTTACGCCAGTGACCGACCAGGTTACGGCGGTCAAGCCGGCGGGGATCGTGTCACTGAGGATCGCGTCGGCCACCGGATCGGGGCCGAAGTTGCTGACGACAATCGTGTAGGCGCCGGTGTCTCCAGGCGTGACTTCGAGATCGAAGTCGTCCTTGTCAATTGCCAGGTCGGCCTCAGGGCTGGCGGCCGTTGGCGTATTATCGCTATCGGTATTGTTGGCCGGCGTGGGGTCGGCTCCGCCTTGACCGTCGTCCGCAATCTCGGCCGTATTCACAATGTCGACACCTGGCGTGTGGCCGATATCGACGACGAAGGCAATCACGATCGAGCCACTCTCGCCGACATCCAGGTCGCCGATGTAGTAGTTCAATTCCCCTGCGTCGTTGTCCCAACCGGGCGAACTGTTACCCGCGTCAAACGTCGTGTTGGCGGGGAGGAGGTCTTCGATGCTGACGCCGGTGGCGTCCTGGGTGCCGACGTTGGTGTAGGTGATCGTGTACGCCACGATGCCACCCGGCAGCGTCGTCGCACCGCCATCGTCCTTGGTGATCACCAGGTCGGGCGTCGCATCGAGGGGCGTGTCGTCGGTATCGGCGTTGTTGCTGACATCCTCGTCGGGGCCGTTGGTCCCGTCGTCGGTGATCCCAACCAGGTTGTGCAGGCTTTCGACACCGGCTGGTACGGGATTGACAACATTCAACGTGATCGTCGTGCTGCCCGACGCACCGACGGCCAGCGAGCCCACCCCATTAAAGGTGTACTGGTTACCGGCCAGCAAGGACCAACCAGGGCTGAGGCCGAGATTGACGGAAGTGTTGGGCGGAATCACTTCGGTCAGCACCACGCCGGTTGCCTCCTGCGAGCCAACATTCTCGTAGTTGATCGTGTAGGTGACGGTCCCACCCGCGGTGGCCGTGGCGCCGCCGTCGTCCTTGGTCACCGCCAGATCCGGAGCCGCAATGACGGGGGTGTCGTCGATGTCCGTATTGTTGGCCGCATTGCTATCGCTGGGCGCAAACACGGTCACCGTATTGTCGAGTTGCGTGACGCCGGCGGGGAGCGCCGCGTCGACCGTGACCTTGAACGGAACGCTGCCCGAGCCGCCGATCGCCACGGTGCCCGGGATATTGTACGTATAGGTGACGCCACCATCGCCCGTGGTCCAGCCAGCGGCGATGCTGTCGGCATGGATCGTGGTGTACTGGGGGGTGGTCTCGGTCAGGACGACGCCCGTCGCCGCGCCGTCGCCCACATTTTCGTAGGTGATCGTATAGGTCACCGTGTCCGGCGTAACCCCGTCGCTCAAGTTGACCGTGACGCCGCCGTCGTCCTTGGTCACGGCGAGGTCCGGGGTCCCGGAACTCGTAAAGGTTGTCGTGCCCAGATCGAAAACTCCCTCGGTCCCTTCATTCGCCTTGACGACAATCGTGTACTCACCGGCTGTGCCGGGCAACGTCCAATCAAACTCGTACCGTTTGAAGTTACTGGTCGGAGCGGGCAACACCGGCGCGATCACATCCGTGTCGTCGAGCGTCGTGCTGACGACGACATTGTTGAAAGAATCGGTGATCAGCAATTCGACGTCGGTGATGTCGTCGGCCCCAAATGGATCGGTAACATCGAATCGCAAGTAGACCGTCTCGTTCGGCAGAGCCGTGCTGATAATCGAGCCAGCGGGGGCCGCATCGTCATAAACGAACATGCTCGATTCGTCGACGAAGATCACGGTGGTCGTGTCAACTTCGACTTGCGACGGGTAGGTTGCGCTGTCGTACAGCACTTCGAAGCCGAACGCATTTTCGTTGGTGGTGACTTCCAATTCGAATGAGTTGCCCTGTTCAAATACTTCCAGCGCACTGGTATTGGTTGTCCACACCAGCCGATAGATGTTTCCGCCAAGGCTGGTCACCGTCGGCAAACTCGTGATGGGAATGTTCACATCAGGACTGGTACCGATTTCGCGAACGGTTACGTCAATATCCGGCGGATCGACGAACGTACCGCTGGTGACTTCGATGTAGGTCGTGACGGTAACTTCGCCCGTGTCAGGGATGTTGAAGCCGGACGTCATCGGGATGTTTTGCGTGAATGTCTCCGATGCCGTGCCGGCAACCGACGTATCGATATACAGGTAGGGCTCGGTCGACGCACCACTCTCAGCACTGGCAATCTTGCTCTCTTGATCACGCTCCCCGCCAATGATCATGACGCCATAGTTGGGGTAAGTACCGTCCAACCAGTCTTCGACGAGGCCGTCAATGTTTAGTGTGATATATTGGCCGGCGTAGTTTCCTGTGCTCAGATCAAAACTGGTGATCAGCGTGGGATCAAAGTCATATTCCAGGGCATTGTAATTGACGGTTGCTTCATTCCAGTCCTCGGTAATCCGAAACACCTGGAGCGTGTCGTTGTCGTCAGTGTTGATCCTAAGATTCAGATCGCCGTCAATCACCGACGTGCCAACGACCGAACTCAGGTCGAATTTGAAAACCGCTCGTTTTTCGCCATCTTCGTCAATTTTGGCTTTCGCCTCGTCGTTCCCGCCATTGTTGTTTGTCGGATTCATGGCGTCCAAATCGGTATCGGCCGTGGCCGATTTCGTGAACGAACCGGACGTCGTCGTGATACTAAGCTCAGGACGACGCGCCGGGTTGCCGTCCTCTTTGGTTGCCAGGTTTGTTTCGCTATTGCCGGCAGTTTGCGATAGGATCATCAAGCCATTGTTGGTAAGCCCGCCGTTGATCCAACCCTCGACCAACGACGTTATATCCATGTCGATGAACTGATCTTTCCAGTTTCCGCCGACACTAAAGTCGAACGTGGCGGCAACGGCCGGGTCATAGTCATTCCAGGTGTTTTCCCAGGTTGCACCGCCTTCCGTCCAACTATCAGTAACTCGATGTACCGTGATCGTCTCGTCTTTGTCCTCGTTGCTATAGAATGTCACCGTCGCTGAGGTAACCGTACCCGTGACTCCCGACAAGTCGAATTGGAACAGGGCCCGTTTGTCCTTCGACTTAAACTTGACGTCTAATTCCGTATCATTGCCGTTGGTGGTAGTGCGGTTGTTTGAATCAATGTAGCTGTCATCAACGGTCGTTCCGGTGGACTGACGGAGCGTAAATACGCCGCCTGTGGGCGCTTTTAGCTCGGCAGTATTGGACGTCGTGACATCGCCGTCGGCGACGGGATCGTTGCGGTCGAGCCCCTGGTTGGGGTTCGATCCCGGTCCGGGATCGGTCAGATAAAGCTGCTTCTGGTTGATGCCGACAATCGTGGCGTTGGCCGTGCAGGTGTCGGCCGGATCGGCGGGATCGACGTAGGTGACCGAGATCACATCGTTGTCCGCCGCGGTCAGCGTGCCATCGTTGAGGACCACGGCCGCCGTACTGCTCGAGGCCAGCGAGCCCTGGAACAGGAAGCTGTCCAGCGACGTTTCGGTCAGCAGGAGCGTTTCGCTGTCACCCGACGTCGGATTGGTGACCGTGACGGTCACCGTGTCGATCGCAATGTCGCTGAAACCCGGGCTGATATCATCCAGTTCGACATAGATCATGCTGTCTTCCAGGATGAAGCTGATCGGAATACTATAGTCGGCCGTTGTAAATTCGAGCCCGCAGTTGACCTGATTCAACACCAGGGTCGAGACGGCCGTGTTACTGTCGCTGGCGCCGTCATTGACGGTGACTTCGATGATGCGATCATCGCGGGTCGGATCATTCAGCGCGTTGGTGTACTGCAGCGTGGCGATCAACTGCTCGTATTCAGCCAGGGTCGCCGAGCCTGTTAGCGTGAAACCGCCATCGCCATCGCTGGTGACCGTAATGCCAAGCGAGCCGGCCAGCGGGTAGTGGGTGATTTTTGAGGGGGAAGTTTTCAGGGGAAGAATCTCGCCCTCATACATCGCAAGAAAATGCCGCCTTGGCAAAGTCAATCGCAAGCGATTTCACCTTCTGACCGCAAACGGTGTCGAGTCCCCATAGGCCAGAGCTTTTTTCTGTCCCCATTGATCTTGGAAGCCATTGCAAAACCTTGACCTTGTCGCTGGTATCGCTGGCATGTTGGAATTCCAGGACGGCTTCCGCGTTAATTCCAGGGAATCTAATTGCCAATTTCAGTCCTACGGAGGGCGTGAAGTTATCGATTCTCTCCCAAATCACTGCCTGTTCGCCATGCTGCTCGATCTCAGCAGCAGCCTCTTTTAGCGAAGGCAAGACAATAGCAAGTAGAATTTGGGACGCCTTCTGCCTTGCCGCTAGACTTGCAGCGGCCTCTTCTCGCTGGGCGTTCTGTTTCTCTTGCTTTCGATTTCTGAATTTCCAAATGGCATCGCCAATATCGCTCATGATTTCTGCCCCCTACATAAAAAACTACAGCCCCTTTCGGTACTGTTAATTTGCGACATTTCGCCAACTGCCGTCAATGCGAGATGAGCGGGCAGATTCAGGAATGCCGCTTGATGATGTCCCGAATGGTATTGAGTCTCGCCTTAATGAGATTCTTGTGCCTACTGACGATCTCTTCAGAGTCGTATCTCTTAAATTCATCGTCATCTGGCAGGTCCGTTTCTAAGTTAGCCTCTTCACCCCAGAGTTTATGATGGTCGAGGATTTCGATAACTGACTTTTTCCATGCGGAAACGTCGCCGGTCCATTGCCTGTAAGACCGCAAGTCGTCCCCGACATTTGGCCTCATGAAAAGTTCATCCCCATCTTTTGCTCGGTCGCTCAATAGCCGCAACAAATGTCGCTTCGTTTGAAAGAAACGTGAAACATCTTCCCAATAAAAAATGGCCACAACAGAGACCATACCGATGCCACACCAAAACAGCGGGTCAAACATTGTTCCCCAGAACCAGTCAATCAAGCTTTTGGCTTCCAGAATTGCGTTTGCGATATTCCTCAAGACAGATACTAAGATTGCTGCCGATCCAAGAATCACTGCAAAAGAGATCCCTGGGAATTTAGAAACACTCATAATCAACCCGTGGTCTGACTTGGTTTTGATCCCAAGAGCCTACCGCAGGCGACTTGCGCGTACCATATTTCAATAAAACTATTTGACGCAAATCATGTTTGCGCCAGCACCGCGTCAAACAGGTCATCGAACGTCCAGAGCCGATCTGTGACCTTTGCCATCATGGCGGCGGTTGAACGAAGTTGTCCTCGCTTCCCGCTGTTATCTGCGTGCCGCGTCCGCCAACAGAAGTTGTAGTGGGCCGCGAACATGGCGAATGCCGCTTCCAGGTTTTCAAACTTCTTGCTGAATGCATAGGTGAGCCGGTTTAGACGCTTCATGAATAGCCGTTGCGTGCCGTTGAGCCGCTCGACATGGCTGGTGCATATTGTGAACAACTCTCGCCCCTCTATTCCCCGGTGGCCGGTTCGTTTCGTGCCAACCATTTCCGATGGCGTATAGATCATACTCGCGTTTCGATATTCCTTGATTATCGAGCCGTAGTTGGCGTAGGGACCGAACGCGAGATCAACGGCCTCGGGGTAGCCTGCCCAACCGTCGGTTGAGATCTGGACAACGGGCGTGAATCGCCCAGACTTGAAATCGTGATCGTCGGCCGAACCTGGGCCAGGCATGTTGAGCCTGCCCGCGACGTCAGACAAGAAACGGCGCGCGTTATCGGCCGATCGCTTGCCGATTCGGAACGAAGGCATCAATTTGGTTTTCCGATCGATGCACGTCCAGATATACATTTCGCCGATGTCGTGACGCTCAGCTTTCTCGTCGACGGTCAAACGTGCCTGTTTTTTTAAGACCGTCGTATGCTGTTCATCGAACTGCAAATGGGTGAGGTTCAGCCCTCGCATCTGGTTGTCAAGAAACGATCGGCAGCGGTTGCCAAACAGCACCATTAGCCGAAGAACCGTCTTCTTGTCGAGTCCGGTGATTCGCACAGTTCCGCGAATCGAATTTCCTTCGACCAGTAGCCGCAAAGCCAACTTAGCTTTCTCGATGTCGACGCTCATTTTGCCGAGTGGTTTCGGGTGGAAATCAGTGAAGCAAACCCCGCAATCTTTGCACTTCCAGCGCTGCTGGCCTTTGCGGTCCTTGCCCTTGCTGGTTTTACGAGCATGTTTGCACGTTGATGCAATCACGTTGTCAGCCTTTGCCGATACGGCCGACACTCGGTAGAATTCAGATACCACTCGGAATTCTGGGCGTCAGCCTAGGTTTCGTTGCCCGGTAGTGGCCTGCAAGCCGCTACCGGGTTTTTTTGCGTCAACTTATTGTAGCCACGCAAAGTCGGCAGTCAAGGTTTGACGGAAAACTTTTTGTTGCTACATTTGCGGGTATGAAAACACCACAAAAAGATACCCGAATGGGGCGGCCCCCGAAGCTGGACGAAGAACGCAAATCCTATACGCTTCGCGTCAGGATGACTGAGGAACAACGGGCGTTGCTGCAAGAAGTTGCTGGCGGGAATGTCTCGGATTGGGCGCGGGATGTGTTGCTGCGAGCCGCGAAGCGTCGCCAGCCTGGATAGGTCGGAAGGCAGGGGAATCGAACCCAGCCGATTGAATCGGTCCCTGCGGTCGCTTATAAGGCGACTGTGGCAGCCAAACCACGGGCCGCCTTCCAGTGAATGCCAGGAAGATCAAGACGCCAGTCGGCGGGGGAGGTTCGCGGTGAGCGAAAACTTTAGCGACTTAGATAGGTTTCGCGGAGAAGTGAATCGGTTCGCGATTGAAATGGCCAACGAACAACCAAGGGGTGCGGCGATTCTTGGTGCAACATTCCTTGAGTATGCAGTCAAGGTCGCAATCTGCGCGTCATTTCAAGTGCAAGATGAAGTTTCCCAGAGAGCGTTTGATGGATCAACGCCGTTATCAAGGAATGTTGTCCTTGCATATGCACTAGGAATATTTGGCACCGAACCGACTTCTGCCAACATAATGCGAAGTGAAATTTCAACCATTGCCAAGATAAGAAACAAATTCGCGCACGGGATGGAAATAAATTCGTTCGATGCCCCTTCGGTTGTCGATCTGTGTGGCAACCTGAAACTTTCAGGCGAAGACTTCCAGGGAAACTATCGGGCTCAATACACAGCGTCCATCAAAGTCCTCTTATCAAGACTTGATGAATTCATTCGTGATCACTCACGTCAATAGCCTGCCATTCCGCATCGGCGGCAACGGCAAGAGCTGCCAACTTTGCTTCGACCGTTAGTCTCGCCCAATTGTCGCAAATTAGACTTGGCATAAACGCAACTAAGTTGCAACCGCGAACATCTCTTAATACTTTCTGTAGCTCGCCAGCAGGAAGGGCAACTTCTCGCGACAATTCATTTAGCAGATTAACATCAGCCATTGACCGCCCCCTCCTGCCACCACATTAACTGTCGATTCAGACCAATTCTCCGCAGGATATCAAAAACGAAACGGAACGATCAAATGGGAAGTCAGCCTTCAGAAACGACGATCGCCGAGCTTCGTCGCGACCTCGCCGATCTTGCGACCGAGACTGAGAGACTTGCGGGCCGGGTTCGCGAGATCAGCGATCGGCTGGACCTTGAGGTTGAAGGCGGATTCGACGGGCCGAAAAATTAGCCCCTCAAGAATCACCCACTACCGGCCAGCGTCTGATTGATGATCAGTGTTTCACTGGCCCCGTCGAGCCGGTTGGTGAGATCGATCACGGCCGAGAGAATGATGCCGCTGTTGTCGGTCACCACGACATCCGGATCGGTCACGTTGGTGATGGCGCCGCCGGCCGCCCAAGTGCCGTTGTAGCCGGTTTCGCCAGGGCCCGTCGTCGTATCATCGCCATCCAGGTCGACCGTGGGTGGCGGGTCGGAAAGGGTTTCAAAAAAGATCGTCTGGCGACCGCAGGAGTCCGAAACGATCAGCGAGACCGTGTCTTCGGGCGAATTCATCTGAAATTGGGTGGTGAGTGGCGGATCACCAACGTTCCAGGTTCCGCTGGGATTGGAGAAGGTGCCGCCGTCGCTGCTGACCCACTCGTACATGAACACCCCGCTTCCACCGCTGATGGTGGCGGTGAACGTCGCCGAATCGCCGGCCGACACGCCCGGGGGCAGGACCGCGTCGATCACCGGCTGACGCCGCGCCCCTTCGGTCAGCAGGAAGTTGAAGAAGGTTCGCTGTCCCGCGACGTTGGCTGCTCCGCTTGATTTCGCCAGCGAATGGCCGGCCATGTACATGATGTTTCCATTGTCAGTATCACCAAACGCCGGACCGTAAGCGGTCAAGAAGACTTCGTTGCGAGGGTCGGTGTCGCTACCAGGCGTCGGGTCCAGCGAATGGTCGGGGTCGATCAACGAAACGGTGGTGGTGGGACGCACCGGGGCGCCGTCCGGCACATAGGTGTGCTCAGAGCCATTCGTGATAGCACTGTCGTATCGGCCCATGATCTGCATTACCGGATCACCGGCCGTGTTGTACGTGCCGCTCTGGCCATTGACGTAGCGATAGGGAGGCGTGGGGTCGTTGGCGTGGTCGTTGTAGTGAACCAGACCGTTGGTCAAGAAAAGCGTGTCGGAGTTGCCGTCATTGTCGATATCGATCGCGCCTTCGATTTCGCTGACCGTATGATCCGCGGCCCAAACACCGCCCGCGTCTTCGGTCACGAAGTCCAGGAACCGCTGCTGTTCGGCGGTCGTCCAGTTGCTACTCGGCTCGGCATGCGGGATCAGGAAGACGTCGTAGCAGGCGTTCAGCGCCAGCGGTCCCGAGATCACCGTGGGATCGTCCTTCCACGCTGACAGAGGCGGACTGTAGACCGGCTGTCCGTTGACGAAGCTAACCGTTACTTCCTTCGGCGCCGGTGCGCCCGCTGTGGTGTAAAAGCCGGCATTCGCAAAGTAGTCCTCAACCAAGCCGGCGTTCTGGTCATTGAACACCGTCTTGGGGAAGTAGGTGATTTCATCGTAGATTTCGGCGGAAAAATCGGCCGTGATTTCGTCCACAACCACACCTTGGCTGCGCCAGGTGTTAATGACGCTCAGGACCGAAGCGTCAATAAAGGCTTCGTTGATGATGAAGGAGCCGCCTTCATAGTCCTTCGAGCCGGTTGTGGTGATGGCCGTGAAATCGATCGTGTCGCCGACCGTGTCGACCGGCTCGGACGGGGTGTTCTGCCCCTGAGTCTGGAAGTTGTAGTCCTTCGTGGGGTCGATCGCCCAACTCACCGGCACATTGTTGTTCATCGTCAGATCATAAATCAGACCGTAAGGTCGGATCGAATTCGCGATGGTCTGGGTGGCCTGGCCCATGTCGATCACGTACGAACCGGCCGGAAAATCCTCCAGGGCCAGCGTGCCGCCCCAGCCGGCCTGAACCACAGGGCTGAACGCAACCTCGGTCTCGACCGAACCGGACACATATTCAAACGTCCAGTTGCCACCGTGCTCGGCGTTGCCGGTCACGTCGCTGCTGGCGGCCACGTCCGCGCCGGTCAGTTCAGCCACGTTGTCAACGAATTGTTCGCCAACTGCATTTCCCGCCAGGTCGCAGCCGTAAAACAACAGGTCCGCGCCGTCACTGAGCGCATCGCCCCATCCAGAAACGGCCTCTGAATAATCCGCCAGATTATCCGCACTCAAGGCAGTATTTCCCAATTGGACCGATCCCGGCGCACCGTGCGAAATAATGTGCAGCGCATCCAGATCCTGATGCTGCGCCAGAATTTGAGAAAGGGCATCGATGCCGTTGATCGTGGAGTCGATCACCAACACTTCGAACTGCCGTCCCGCCGAGGTGTCCCCGGTAAGATCGTCAAGCAGTTGCTGGTAGTCCGGAGTGGCTGCATCAACGATCACCAATTCGCTGCGCACCGCCAGAACCTGCCCCGAGTCAGCCACCGCCCACTGAATGGAAGCAGGGGCGCCAAGTGTGGCCGTTTCTGACAGCGGGCTGTCAATCGCTTCCGCCTGGAACAGGGCGGCGAGCTCCGGCATCCCGGCGAGAAGGCTTCGTTCTTCGAGTTGCTCGAGCAGATAACGTCGCGTCTGTTCGCGACGAAACTCTCGGCGACGACGCTGTATTACCCTCGACCGACGACTTGTGGACACTGCCGAGGCGATGTCTTGGCGGCTATTAAACATTTGTTTCCCTTGGGAAGAGTTGTTGTCCAAGCGATGACTGGCGGCCATCGCCTTCTCTAGTGACAATCTACGGTGTTGTAGGTAGGACCATGCATCAGACACTGGCACACTTGATGCCGTGCGTGCAAAAACCTGCTGAATTGCAATTCTTAGAACGTTGTCCGGAAACTCCCCCATCCGCGAGATGGGACGGCTGGCGGCCGGTACCGCAGCAGCGAACACGCCTGGACCGCGAGACAAACTCCCGACCTGGGTGATTCGTGCAACCTTAGCAATCTTGCCGGCACGCTTTACTTGCGACGATGAGCGAAACTCGCTTTACCCTGGCAAGCCCGGAAACGCAAAGGAATGAGTTGCGTCTACCTGCCAACGGGCCACCATCGCAGCGACCGAATCTTCGAAATCCACGAAAACGCAATGATCTGGCTCGACATGAATCCCGTTTTGACCCGGTCAAGCTGGGGACGTGTTGCGAATTCGACTAACCTTCCATAGATGTTGCAAACCTTTCCCGCCCGATGACCCTCGCCCCTACCCGTACTGCTTCTTCTTGAGACGACCCATGTGCCACGACCTAAAGCCCCGCTCCCTGGCCGCTCCCCATTTCGGCCCGAACTACTTCCAAAACTTGCGACGCCTGAACTTAACCGGCGAATCACGCTTCCATCGACGCAGACCCTCCGTCGTTTCGCGACTCAACTCCTGTAAGCTGCAGGGACTCAGGCAGACAACACGCAACCTCGCATTTCAGTATCGAGGGCAGCAACACACCGGAGTTTCAGCCGCACGAGCTTACTCCTCCATAACGCCAAGACTTGGCGAGATGCAGGCGCACCCAAAGGACACACCCGACGCATAACGAAGAGGGAACCCGCACCGAACTGGGCTAGTGAGCAGAGACGCATGAATGAATTCAGGGGAACGCTTCGAGACGAATACTCGCTCGAATAAACTTTGTAGTCTCCATGCCCACTTGAACTAGCGGTAATTATTGTGAGTTTTAAGGGTGTGTCAAGCACTTCGCAATTACCAATGGATAACATTCAGTGAACCGATCTGAGTAAGGCCCGCACTTGCTAAGTGTGGGAACTTCACTTCATTACGTCTCGTTGCTTGCGGTGTGAATACCCACCACATCAGGTCACGACGCAAGTCACCAAGCTGCCTTCGCACGACGCGATACGCATGTATAGCAACCGGCGCGCCAATCGATCCCAGCACTTGGCTGGAGTCAGAAGACCATTCACAAGCACCGAAGATGGGATTCGACTTGTCGCGAGCTCTGGTAGGGATAACCTGCATCTTTGTGGCATCAAATCGCGATTGGTTGATCGGTCGCCGTCAGCCGATGACCGGCAACTCAAGGAAAGGCCGCGTAGAAGCCGAACACAAACGGGGGGGACGCACAATTCGGCATTTGGCGAATCAGTAGTTGCAATCTGCAACTATGGCTGGAAAACGAGGCGGACAATGAGAACAGTCAACTAGCGATAATAGGTAAAACAGGTTTGCCGTGCCGCACCAGGGACCCAAAGGCGAACAGCGGGACGACGCGGCATGCAACACCCCCATATCCTGATGACGCGCAGCAAAGTCAAGGCGGCGCGGACACGTTGAATCAGTAACGCTCGTCGACCGCGTGATTCCCATACCCGAACTGCGAGCCGTAACGCGGCGGAAGTCAGGCGCGAAGCCGCAGTCTGCAAGCGTCGCACGTGCGTGCCTTCGCAAGATGCATTGAATGATCGGTCGTGCCCCGGGACAGGATCGGGCGCGGGAGCTTGTCGCATGCTGTCCGTGACGTCCCCGCCGGCCCGCTTTTGCGGCACATTGGCGGTCTCCCTGGGGCGGTGCAGCCTCAGGCGATCATTCGAAATGCCGTTGGTACGGGGAATCGTGCGACCAAATGACAAACGTTCGGCGTCCGAAAATGCGCGGCGACACGAAATCCCCGCCGCGCGTCAAACCGGCCGGCCATGGCTGACTCGGACGGGTCGAAATTGACGCCCCGCGGTCCTTGAACCAGCTTCCGATGGCCAGCCGGAAGCGGGTTCAATTGGTTTGGTGCACCGTCGATTAAATCTCGCGCACCGTACAAGGCCCGACGTGAACGGCTTATTTGTCCCCCGGCGGCAAGCCTCCCTGCGATTCCAGGTTATCCGAAGGTGCCTGGTCCGCGGCAAGCAGATCCCAGAGATCCTCGCTGTCTTGCTGGTAGGCGTTATCCAAAAGTTGCTCGTCTTCCAACAGTTCTTCCAGGGCCCGACCGCCCTGGCGAAGCACCTTGGCATCGCCACTCTCCAGCGAGGTACGCGGTCGTTGACCCCGTCCGACCGCCAACTCGTTGTCCTGGCCGCGGTGATCCGCGAAGTCGAAGGTCGAATCGAGCGTCGCCAAGGCGTGTTCGATCCCCAGATCCACGCCCCATTGCCCGGAAAGTGCGACCAAGCGGTCGAGGGCCTGATCATCGGTCGCCGGCAACAGTTGCTGTCGCGAATCACTTCCGGGCAACAGGATACGGCCAACTCCGAGGGGCAGCGTCTCCGTCATCACCGAATTGGGATGGTGGGCGGCGTCCAGATCCGGAAGGCCGAGCACATGCCCCAGTTCGTGCGTGATGACCGTCAGCAAGTCGAGCTGTGTCGACGCCGCTGCCGGATCGGCGCCATGTCCCGGCGACAGACTCCAGCCAAAACCGGCCGCGTCTTCATCCAGCCAGATCGTGCGCGACTTCTCAAAGCCGGCGCCCAGCACTGCGTCCGGCAGGTCCCGAACCGACACCTGGACACCCTGCAACTGGGACGCCGCTTGCGGATCAACATTCGTCCAATAGGCCACCGCCTGGCTGACCGTCGCCTGGGCGACATCGTTGGTCAGCCTTACCGTCTGCGGGTCGCTTTGCGTCGCAGGACCATCGACCAACAGCAGGGAAGCAATTCGTTCGAGACGAATCGCATCCGCGATAATCCAGTTATCGATTCCCGTATCAGAAAGGGTGACCACAATCGAACCGGGGCTCGATACGATCAGGTTGCCGTCGAGCAACTCCCAGTTTGTGCCGTCAATCGGAGTGCTGGGCGATGGTCGCTGGTCAACCAGAATCGGGGCCCCGCCATTGATCGAATAGGGCGCGTTGGAGGCCCGATTATAGTACGGCGACCAGGTCGCGTAGACTTCGTAGACACCGGTCGGCACGTTGGAGAATGTCCAGGTGGCAACGGCACCCGCATTCGCGCCCGTCTTGGCCTGCACATCGTTCTGGTAGCCTTGATTGTAGCCCGTGAACCCAGCGGTCTTACTGAAGCCGGCGTCGCCGTCGTCGATGATCGCCGCGTCCGCAACACTGGCGGTGATCGTGAAGATCAAAGGCGATTCGTCCGAATCGTCGTTTGGAATCGTGATCACCGCCGAGTAATTACTGTTCGGCGTCGACGTATCCAGCGAGACGGTAAACGTGGTCGACTCTCCTGGGCTCAGCACCGTATCGATGCCGGTCTGGTTCAGCGTGAACTGTGAACTGCCGGACTTGGTCAACGTTCCCAGATTCAGCGTGGACACCCCGATATTAGAAATGGTAAACGTCTCGGTGGTGGGAGTACCGGTGAAGATCGGGCCGAGGTCGTACGTCGAATTGTTCGACACTTCAGTTGAATCGGCCACGAGCTGAATCTCCTGGTCGGATCGGGGGTCGACCCGCACGGCGTCCACGATGACATTGCCAGTCGCACCGGAGACCGTGACGACAATCTGCCCCGTTGCATCGGCTCGCAGGGTCCCCAACCTTTCCCAGAAAGCACCGTCAAGCTGGAAGTCATTGGGGGCAACCCGCTGGTTGACCGTCGTGTTGACCGGACCTGTCTCGCCCGTGATGGTATACGGCGCTGCGGTCGCCCGATTCCAATATGCCGTCCACGTCGTCGACACATCGTACGTTGTGCCGGGCAACAGGTTGGTGAACGTAAACGTCGCGTTGGCGGCCGTGTTGTTCGTCCCGATCTCGCGAATATCACCGAGGTATCCCTGGTTCCCCCACAACGTCAGGCCGGTGGTCGTCTGGGTGTACCCGGTGAAGTCATCGTTATCGATGACCACCGAAACCGCCGCGCCGACATTGGCGGTCAGGTCGAAGTTAAAGGGATCTTCGTCGGTGTCGGAATTGCCGAACGAGACAGAACCGGCCGCGTCGCCAGAAACGCCCGAACGCAGACCGAGATCGAAGTACGCCGATTCGCCCGGTTGCAAGACCTGGCCGACGGCGAAATTTGGACCCCGCAGTTCGAAGTCGCCCGTGACCGTAATCGGTCCCAGCGTAAGATTGTCACCGCCGTCATTGTGAACGTTGATCGTATGGGTAAACGATGAACCGTCGGCGACGAAGCCGAAGTCGACCACGGAATCATCCGCGACGGACGTCAGCGGCCCCATCGGTTCGTCACGGAAGACGGCGATCTCCGGGTCGACGACGCGCATGACGCGAATCGCGTCCGCCACGACCCAGTTGTCGGCATCGTCGGAGAGCCGGACCGTCAAGGACGAGCCGGTCACCTCGAACGTTGTCAAGTCGATCCAGATGGCGCCGCCGTCGACAAACGACACGGGGTAGTCCGCAGGCGTCATCTTCTGATTGACAGGGGCCTCAAACGGGGTCTCGCCGTTGTCCCCATACACGGAGAATGGTGAATTCGTCGCGCGTGAGTCGCGGCTCGTATCATCGGTAAACCAGTCCAATGAAACCTGGTAGAAGCCGGGCTCAAGGTTGTCGAATGTCCACTCGGCGAACGATGTTCCGTCGCCGGGAGGCGCCGCCGTTGCATTGCCGCCAAAGTGCCCGTCACAGATGGGGAAGCGTTGGAATGTCGGGCCATAGGTAAAGCCGGACGTGCTGTAATCGTCCAGCACCATCGGAATGGAAACGTAAGCTTCGTCGTCGTCGATCACCCCATCGGACCTGTCATCGACACCGGGTCCGACGGTGGGATCGCTATCAGGATCGTAATTATCCGAGGCCGTGACCTGGGCGACATTCAAATAATCGCCCGTGGCGTTGACGGTCGCATTGAACGTCAGGACCTGACTTCCGCCGCTACCGATGCTAAGCCCTGTCCAATTGATCGTGTTCGCTGTGGCAACCTCGCCGCCGTTGATGCTGGTGATGTTACCATAGCCGCTCGGCACCACATCTTCGATTGCCACGCCCGATGTCGCCGCGGGCCCAGCATTGGAGACCGTGACCGTGAACCGAACCGTATCCCCGGCACTGAAGTAATCGTTTCCGTCCGCATCACCGATCAAGGTAACGACCTTGGTCAAACTCAGATCGCTGAACGGCGGGATCACGCTGTCTTCGTCGTCTTCGCTCTGATCACCGTCGTCGTTGTTCGGCGTGCTGTCCGGATCGAAATTCGGTGAACTGGTGACTTGGGCCACATTCAGGTAGTCGCCGGTCGGATTAACCGTCGCGGTGATTGTCAGCGTGGCGGGTGTGGCGGTGGTGATTGTTCCCACGTTCCACACGCCGGTGCCGGCGCTGTAGTTCGCGCCCGCATCATCGCTGACGTAAGTGAATCCACTCGGCAGTTGATCGGCCACGAACACGCTCGGCGCAGGATCCGGACCCGCGTTACTGACCGTAACCGTAAACTCGACCGTGTCACCGACACTGATGTTACCGCTACCGTCGGCGTCACCACCTGCAGCCAAAGCGATCGATTTGTCCAGGCTGAGGTCTGAAATGGGCACCGTCACGCTGGCGTCGTCATCGTCGCCAGCGGAATCGTCGTCGGTCGTGCTGTCCGGATCAAGATGGTCCGAATCCGTCACCTGAGCGTAATTCGTATAGTCGCCCGCCGTCGGATCTTGACCACTGACGACCGTGGCCACAATGTTCAATGTCAGCGGCGGGGCCGTCGACACCGTCCCGGCATTCCATGTCACCAGGCCTGCCGCGGCGCTTGTCGCCGCGCCACCGTCATCGCTCACATAGCTGAAACCGGACGGAAGTTGATCTTGAACCGAAACACCGGTCGCGGTATCTGGACCGGCGCTGGACAACGTCAGCGTGAACTGCACCTGATCGCCCGTGCTGATGTTGCCGCTGCCGTCCGCATCGGTCAACAACGCAATCGTCTTGTTCAGACTCAGATCCGAAATCAGCGGCGCCGCCGACACCTCAGTCGGCGCACTGTCAGGATCGAAGTTATCCGAGGCCGTCACCTGGGCGCTGTTGGTGTAATTCGCAATCGGCTGGTCACCGACCACCGTCGCCGTGATCTCCAAAGTCTGCGAAGTCGCCGTCGTCACCGTACCCACCGTCCAAGTCACCACGCCACCAACTTCTCCCGTGGCAATACCACCGTCGTCGCTGACGTACGCGTAACCGCTGGGAAGTTGATCCACCACTTCCACACCTGTCGCCGTATCAGGACCGGCATTGCTGACCACCACGCTCCAGACAACCGTGTCTCCGGGATCAATCCTGTTATTCCCGTTGACATCGCCGCCTGCGGCCAACGCGACCGTTTTGTCCAGGCTCAGATCTGAAATCAGCGGCGCCACCGAGCTTTCAGTCGGCGCACTGTCAGGATCGAAGTTATCCGAGGCTGTCACCTGGGCGTTGTTCGTGTAATTCGCAATCGCCTGGTCACCGACCACCGTCGCCGTGATCTCCAGGGTCTGCGAACCGCTCGCCATCACCGTACCCACCGTCCACGTCACCACGCCACCAACTTCCCCCGTGGCAATACCACCATCGTCGCTGACGTACGCGTAACCACTGGGAAGTTCATCCACCACTTCCACACCCGTCGCATCGTCCGGACCGGCATTGCTGACCACCACGCTCCAGACAACCGTGTCGCCGGGATCAATCCTGTTATTCCCGTTGACATCGCCGCCTGCGGCCAACGTGACCATCTTGTCCAGGCTCAGATCTGAAATCAGCGGTGCCGACGACACCTCAGTCGGCGCACTGTCCGGATCAAAGTTATCCGAGGCCGTCACCTGGGCGCTGTTGGTGTAATTCGCAATCGGCTGGTCACCGACCACCGTCGCCGTGATCTCCAGAGTCTGCGAACCGCTCGCCGTCACCGTACCCAC
>JAUIHJ010000808.1 GCA_030432015.1 bacterium | reverse complement strand
TGGCGACAATTGCGCAGATCACCACAGCGACCATACCGCCTGGTGCGGCGCGCGACAGCCACAGCTTCTTGGATGCTTTGGATGGCAAGCCGTACCATCGGGCCGAACCGGTGATTCACCATTCCGCGGGCGGGATGTTTGCGATTCGAGAAGGGCACTGGAAGCTGATCCTGGGCAATGGCTCGGGCGGTCGCCAGGCTCCCAAGGGGCAACCATTCGCCAAGCCTTTCGGGTTATTCAACCTGGCAAACGACCTTGGTGAAAACAGCAACGTGATCGCCGAAGCCGCGGCCGTCGCCAAGGAATTGGAGCAGGCATTCGCACCAATTCACGCGAATGAATGAGAACGACGTAATGTGGCAATGCACAGTTTACAGCGGAGGCAGACATCGTGTCGGGACCCTCACGGTGGTGTGCTCAATCAAGTCGGTGAACCCAGCCATGTTGTCTTGAAGTTGTGCGGTTCAAGTTTGCCAACGACGCACTGCTGAAAACGCGGTAGAAACGGTAACCCGACCCGTGAGTCTTAGTGTTGCGCCAATGAGCCGCGACGTGGCGGCAGGAGTTTGACGACACGAAGGCACCTGCCGCCACGTCGCGGCTCCGGAGCGACCAGACGACCTATCCCTGGGGTTGGCACGCTCAGGCTGGAAACTGACATGCCTGCGGCATTCGCAAAAAGGCAACTTCATCATTCTGCTCGCGGGTGCCGGCGGCAACGTTGGATTTGCGGCTGTGCTGACCACCGGCTGGGACCCACGGCCAGCCGACGCTAGCATCGATAGCCCTGATCCATGCGAGCACCGAGCGGCAAGACTGGGGGGCTGGGCAGATTCTGAGGGACGTGCCGCACGGCATGCAGCGCATGCGGCCCAATTGGATTCATCGGAATAACCGATCCTACCGATACCAGATCTATAACCCGCATTGCCGCTTATCCGATCCGAACATGGCTGCTGGTTCGTGATGGAAACCGTACGGATCTCCCGTTCCCGCTGTTAACCAAGCCACGTGCGATATGAACCTTAAGCTCTCTGCCAAAATTCTGTTGTCAGCGGTGTTGCTAGCGACAGGCATCCAGCAGGCATGTAGTGCGGATGATGGGCCGGCGCGTGTTAGCGTCGAAGAAGGGGAGGGAGGCCAAGCCGATGATGCGGGCGTTCGCGTTCGGTTTGCCATTGAGGATCAAGACGACGGCGAATACTGGCTGACGCAGACGGAAACGATCGACGACACAGATTCGGCCGCGGCGTCTGCGCCACAAAGTCGGCTTGCCATCGCAGCGGCCCGTCGGCGGAGGAGCACGTATCGCTTACCCAGCATGTTCGGAGATTTCTACGGTGGGAGCACTTTGCAGGCGGACATTCAGCTTCCGTCGATGCAAATCTCGCAGTTGTTCATCGACAATGTGAACGGCATTGACTTCTTTGTGACCAATCAGAATGGCGGCGCTGGTGCCGACCCAAATCCTGCCGTGAACATTCAGGTGCACGAAGGGGGCCCGACCGGTCGCGTCATCACGGTTAGCAACGGTCCCGGCGTACCCGCGGGCGCGAACAACCAGTCCATTGCGTACCCGATCAACGACCCTGCGGCGGCCGGTTTTAATCCACCCCAGGTACCTGGCCCGGGCACGATTGTCTACAACGGCGGCACGGCGTTCTATGCCGGAGGCGATCCCCCAGGCGCCGTCGACAATGGAGAAGGCTGGGGGATTCAGTACAGCCATCAATTCACGCCGGATCCCGTATTGGTCAATCTGCCAGCCGGTGGAGGGGCTGTGCGACGTGTCAAGATCGCTGAGAACAACAGCCCGATTCCTCGCGACCGCTTTATCTTCAACTACAGCTTCTTTAACGACGTGTTTAGCGGCATCGGCGACGTCAACCGCTACTCCTTCGGCTTTGAACACACATTGTTGACCGAGAGCAGTTCGATTGAAGTGCTTTTTCCCATGGCGTCAACGCTGGACGTGGACCAAATCGCCGGCGGCATGCGTTCGACCGATACCGAGTTTGGCGATCTGACGTTGGTTTACAAGCACCTGGTGTGGGAACGCGAAGATTTTCTGATCTCGGCTGGCGTTGGCCTGACGGTTCCAACGGGCGATGACGCGGCAGTCTACACGACCACCGGCCAACAGATTATCGATCTGCAACATAACAGCACTCATCTGCTCCCGTTTCTGGCAATGTTGCACACGTATGATTCGGGATGGTACTGGCAGGCGTTCATGCAGTTTGACTTTGACGTCAACGGCAATCCGCTAAGCGCGGACATGAATGGAACGAACCTGCAGCCTTCCGGCGTGTTGCAGGATCAGTCGCTGTTATTTGTCGATTTGGGCCTTGGGTATTGGCTGAGCAATCCAAATGAAGGCACGCCGGCCGTTGCCGCGACCGCTGAATTGCACTGGGCCAGTACGTTGCAAGACGCGGATACCGTCAACGCGGCAGGTTTGAATATCACCAGCCTTGTCAATCGTTACGACGTGGTGAACTTGACGTTGGGCGCCAGCGTGCTCGTTAACGAGAGCTTCACTGTGCGTCCGGCAATGGTGATTCCGTTGAACGATGATCAGTTCGACTACGAGGCGATGGTGCAGATGAACTTCTGGCGATAGCCTGCGGTTGCCGCCGCAGGCGATCGCGAGTCGGAACACCGCGGTCCGTCAGTCCAGGACACCATCGCATTCCCAATCCGCAAAGATCGCGTCGAGACTTTCAAGTTCGCCCTTGCGGTGTGAGAGCAATTCGAGCAATCGATGGCTGATGGCTACCGTTTCCGGCGGCAAGTTGACTCGTGTGACCAACACCGGCAATCTCCCGGCGTCGCGGCCGCCCCAGCCCAGAAGCATTTGGCTCGCGTGGCTCCCTTCGCCTTCGCCGCTTGACCCGGCGGCCGGAATTCCCACAAGGTTCCATGTGTCGTTCCCAACTGCCCCAATGCCTCGGACTTCGACGACGCTGGCTGCCGCACCACCAGTGTCGACGATATGCAATCCACCGATGTCGTTGGTGAATCCGAACGCACTCCCGTCAAAGATCAGGCTCGACTGAAAGGCTCCACTGGTCGAGCTGCCGAGACTCGTGGGGTCGAAGCGGCCGACATCTTCGTCGGTCCCAGCGAGACCGCTGACGCTAAAGCTCCCGGTCGTCGAGAAATGTATTCCACCGTCGCTGGTTACCGACACCGCGTCGATGTCTTCGCTCGAAGAACTGGCCAGCCCCACATCACTGCCGTCAAATTCCAAGGACCAGACGCCGGATGTTGAGGTGCCAAGTGATGTTGGAGTGAACGCCATGATATCCTCGTCCCTAGC
>JAUIHJ010000050.1 GCA_030432015.1 bacterium | reverse complement strand
TGTGCGCAGTCAGTACACGGTCAAGCTGCATTTCCCCCGGGCGCCTGGCGTCACAGTCGGGACGCCCGTGCGCAAACAAGGCATTTTAATCGGACGGATCGCCAAGGTTGAAATCGACGACGAACTCGGCGGCGTAAATCTGCTTGCCAAAATTGATAGCGACAAGGACCTCTACCAAGACGAGTTGTGCTACATCAAGACGTCTTCGTTGCTGGGCGACCCGATTCTCGAGTTCATCCAACCGGAAGAGATTGTAACGCCTCGCGAAAAGGTTGGAGACAACGCCTACCTGGCGGACGGGATCGTGGGAAGTGATCCCCTGGAGGTCATTACGAACCTGGAAAACGATGTGCGCAGTGTGCTCGCTTCCATCGAATCCGCCGCCGGGAAAGTCGGTACGTTGGCCGGGAGTTTGAATTCGACGTTCGGCAGCGACGACGACAGCTTCAGCCGTCTGGTTCGCAAATCGGAAATGGCTCTCGATCAATTCAACACCACGATGTCGACGCTCGACAACGTGGTCGGGGATCCAGAAATTCGCCAGTCTCTGAAGAATGCCCTCCGTGGCTTGCCCGACGCGATGGCGGAAATGCAAACAACGATGGCGGCAGCCCGCGAAACCCTCGCCGGCTTCGACCGGATGAGCGGCAAGGCCGAAGAGAATCTCGACAATTTCAAGAAGTTCACCGGACCGCTCGGAGAACGCGGCGAATCGCTCGTGGCCAACGTTGATGCCAGCGTCGCGAGTCTCGATGAATTGCTCCGCCAGTTGGTGGCATTTGGCCAAGCATTAAACAACAGCGAGGGATCACTGGGGCAATTCGTGCACAATCGCGAACTCTATGACAACCTGAATGATTCCGCCACCAGGATTGAAGAGGCGACGCGCAAGATTGCCCCGATTATGCAGAACGTGCGGACGCTCACGGATAAGCTCGCGCGAGACCCACGGCAACTGGGCGTTAAAGGCGCCTTGGATCGTAAGCCGCTCGGCGCCGGCCTGAATACAACCCCGCCGAACATGATGCCAGCGCCCTATCAGGGCGGCATGCCGTTTCCAAGGTAAGGCAGCGGTTGCGTGGTTGGCGCGCTGCCGCCGGTGGGAACAACCGTCGGCATTGGCGTCAGGTGGCCAACTCGCGAATCGCTGCGAAGCGCATCGGCGCGGCCAATCAACTGCTCGTTGGGGACGATCTGCAGTGGGGCAAGTTGCACCTCGACCATTCGCTCGTCGCGAATCTCCGCAGGCCAAAGGTTTTCCGAGACAAATTCCAGAATCGGCAACTCGTACCACGGTGGCAGGAACCGCTGCTTCACAATCTGAGGCTCGAAGCCATCCTTGAACAACTGAATCTTGCGGGTTCCATAATACGTGAACGGCGTGGAAACGGGAGTCACGCCGATCTTTTGTTCATCGACGTATACCAACGCACCACTGGGATTACTTCGGACCGTCATCCTGCGTCGCACACAACCGCTCGTCATCACGCAAGCGACGAGCAACGTGCAAACGGCAAGAGGTAACGCGGCGTTTCGAAAATTGGAATTGGACGAAACCGACATGTTTCGGATCGATGGACGCGAGGAATTGCGAAGAAAAGACGGAAAAGCGGCGGGAGTATAGTGGTTCCCGCGAATTCCGCCTAGACCGGAAAAATGACCGCCGTCGACCGCAGACAGCCCTCTCATTTCCGGGGGCAAACACGTGCGTTTTGGGCAGCCTACCGGGAAGCGCCTTCGGGAGGTTACAATGCACACTGAGGGCACGACACAAATCTCAAAGGGGCAACCACCGAGCTCCGAGGCATTATCCGAGCGTCCAAATGGATCAGCGAGAATTCAATTGGAATGACGACTTGCGGTGCGTTGCAGCGACAGATATCGGTATGCGTCGGTCCAATAATCAGGATTCGTACACCGTCGTGTTGTCGGAAGCGCTGGAAGCCTGGAAGGAACGTGGTCACCTGCTCATGGTGGCAGACGGCATGGGCGCTCACGCCGCTGGCGAACTCGCCAGTAAGATCGCGGTCGATGGCGTCGCACACCGCTACCACAAATTCTCAGACCAGTCGGCCCCCGAAGCGTTACAAAAAGCCGTCATCGAAACGAATGCTGAGATCCATCGTCGGGGCCAGGCGAACAGCGATTTTCGAAATATGGGCACCACCGGCAGTGCATTGGTCTTGCTGCCTCAAGGGGCCCTGGTGGCACACGTTGGCGATAGCCGCATCTACCGACTGCGGGGCAACCGCATCGAACAGTTAACGCGAGACCACAGCCTGGTCTGGGAGCTGCGCGAGTTGGGCCAGGTCTCAGAGAATGGCGATGTGGCAAGTCACGTTCCCAAGAACGTCATTACCCGCTCGCTCGGCCCCAATGCACATGTCGAAGCGGATCTCGAAGGCCCATTCCCAATCGAGCTCGGCGACACCTTTCTACTTTGCAGCGATGGCCTGACCGGCAAGATTGAAGACGACGAGTTGGCGGCCATTCTCGCAAACTTACCGCCCGACGAAGCCGCTTCGTTGCTTGTCAATCTCGCGAATCTCCGCGGAGGCCCCGACAATATCACATTGGTCCTTGCCAAGGCGGTCGGCCCCACGTTGGTCACCAATGGCGTGGACTCGGCACCGATTACGCTCGGCGCGGGCGGCGCGACCAAGGACCCCAGCCTCATTATTTGGGGGGCGGCCGCCGTCTGCGGCTTAGCGGCCCCCGTCTTGCTCCTGGCAAAAAACGCGACCGCGGGCTTGCTCGCGATCGTCATTGGGGTGGTATTGGCCGCGATCGCCTGGGTGGCGCCCAAGTTGGCCAGGAAACGGGGCGTGACCATGCGGACGGGGCAGCAGTTAGGCCGTGGTCCCTACACCCAAGCCGACTGTCCCCCTGGCGACCAGGTTGGACAGTTGCTGGCACGCATCACGCGAGACCTGCCGAAATCGGTCGCTCAGCAAGGCTACCAAATTGATCAGGCAGAATTTCAGTCACACTGCGAAGCGGCCGAAAAAGCCCAGGCCGGTGGCAACCCACAGGACGCGATGATTCGCCGCGCCCGCGCGATTCGCGTGCTCATGCACGCGGTCCGTGAAGCGCAAAACAAGAAGGCCGGCGATTCCGCGATTGAACTGTAGACGCTGGCGACTCGATCGGTGGCGTGTCTCCCAACCCCGCCAATGTCACTGGTCGGTGTCTGACGACTCGGCTTCCGCCAGCACCTCGCTCAGCTTGTCCAACGCATCCCAGGCGGCAGGAAACCCAGCGTACGCGGCAACCTGAAACAGGGCTTCACAAATCTCCGCGACGCTGGCGCCGTTGCGAAGCGCCATCTGGAGGTTCAGTTTCAACGCATTGTTGCGACCCAATGCCGCCAATGCGGAGATACTGCACAGAGATCGCGTTTTCAAGTCGATGCCATCGCGCGTCCAGATGCGGCCCCCAACGACCGAGACAACTTCCGTCTCGAAATCCGGGCAGATGGTTCGAAATCGGGCGACCAGCGATTCGATATTCTCCTCGCCCACCATCTGCGAAAACTGGGCGTACCCCTTTTCGTAGTCACTGCTCACAGGGCACCTTCTGGGTTCTCAAGTCAGGAACGATCAACTTCTTGGCGTCGCGCGTAGGGGACGTTATAAACTACGAGCCGACCCGTTGCCTGACAACCGTGCCACACCGAGGCGTCACCAGCCTAATGAACACATTCCAACGGTTATTTATTGCGTACCGAACCAATCGCCGCATTGTAGCAGTGGTGGTGCTCTTCATCGGACTGATTCCGTCGGCCGCCAAGGCCGCCGAGCCAGATCAGCCGACCTGGAAATATTCACCGGAACTTCTCCGCCCCTTCTGGCAAGGCGATACCGTGGAAGGCGAATCGGTCTTGTTCATTTCGAATCCGGCGACCGGTAAGGCGACCGCCGCGGTTCTGTTTCCGATCCAGGAGATCGTCGCCGTTCGGAATTCGGCGGGCGACATCACCTACGAACCGGGCCGCGACTACACCTGGACGCCCGGCTCGCGTGAATTGGTCCTGCCCGCCGGTTCACGAATTGTCTCGCGGACACCCGCTGACCTGCGTCGGCCGGCGGGTTCGCAAAAGTATCAGTTGACACACCGCGACGGAAATGGCGAGATCTTTTTTGGGGCGACGCTGGAATATGCCGACATGCAGACCTGCATTACCTACAAGCATCCGCCGGCAAATTGGAAGTGGCCGCTTCCAAAATTCGACGCCCAGGCTTTGCCCAAGACGGTGCAGAAACTCGGCAGCAAACAATCGCTTTCGATCGTCGTCCTGGGCGACAGTATTTCCGCGGGTGCGAATTCGTCGCAACTCGGCAATGCCCCACCCTATCAGCCAGCATATCCTGAACTACTGCCGGTCCACCTTAAAGCAGCGTTGGCAACTCGCGTCGACCTGCTGAACCTCGCCGTCGGCGGTACCGCCACGAACTGGGGGCTGATGCAAATCGACCAGGTCGTGGCAGCCAAACCGGATCTGGTCATCCTGGCGTTCGGCATGAACGATTCCGCCGGCCGTTCAGCAGAAGAGTACCAGGCCAACACGCGCCAGATGATCGAACGGATCCGTGAAACACTCCCTGACGCAGAGTTTATTCTGGTGGCGTCGATGCTGGGCAACCGTGATTGGACGCGTCTAAACCACGAACTGTTTCCGCAGTACCGTGACGCACTCGCCAAACTGTGCGAACCGGGCATCGCCCTGGCCGACCTCACATCGATCTGGACCGGTTTTCTGGAATTGAAGCAGGACTGGGACCAGAGCGGAAACGGCGTGAACCACCCAAACGACTTCGGGCATCGCGTATACGCACAAGTGATCTCAACGCTGCTGACGGAGTGACAGCAAGTACTGGATCAAATCATGGAAGTCCGCGGGCGGCAGCGCGGTCGACATGTTGTCGGGCATGAGCGAGAGGCGCGATTTGCGTTGTTCTTCAATCTCTTCCTCGAGAACCGCAAACTCTTTGCCGTCGTTGCTGGCGAAAATCAATGACTTCCCTTCCCGGCGGCGGAATAAGCCGGTCAGGACGCGACCGTCCTTCGTAGCCAAGAGGGTTACGTGAAACGCCGCGTCCAAATTGCGATTCGGGTCGAGCACATCTTCCAGAATCCGCTCCAGACCGCGGTTGCCCACGCCATCCAATTGCGGACCGATGACGGCGCCTTGCCCTTGAACCTGATGGCACGTGGCACAATGCTTGACAAAATGGCGCTGGCCGCGTTCGATCGACGGCTTGGCAGCGAGGAACGAAGCGCGCCGCTGTTTCAGCAGCGCCTCGAGTTGCTCGTTGACGGTTGGCAAACCGGATGTGAGCGCCGTGACGCGGTCTTGTGTCGACGTTTTCCCGGTGGCCAACAGTTTCTCGCGCAATGTGGCCCGTTGCAACAGACGGGCCGACGCGGCACCACGCTCGATCAGGTCTAACAGAACGTCGCCACCCGTGGGGTCCGACGCCAGTCCGTCGGCGAGTTGCTGTTGGACGCGTGTTGGTGAAGTCTGCATCGTTCGCAACGCCAGGTCGACTAGTTGCTGGTTGGCAGGCACTTCGTGTGGATTGGCAATCGCCTCTGCGATTTCCAATTGCAACGGTGGGCTGATACCCTCCTGGCCCAACATGGGAGCAAGTGCTGCCGCAACAGGATCCGGACGTAGCCGCACGAGGGCTCCGACGGCCGCTTGGCGAGCTTCCCAGGCGGTTGTCTTCGCGCGGACCATCGCACTCAAAGGGCCGGCCAGGTCAGCAAGCTCGAGCGTTTGGGCGATTCTCGCCAGGGCGATCTGTCGTGCCGCAATGGTCCGTGGGCTGGCGGTGCCAAGCGGAGCGACGTCGGGGTCGAATCGGGCGACCGCCAACCACGCGTAAGCCGGGAGATCCAGGCCGTCGACAATTTCCAAATAGCCGGTTTTGCCTGCGTGCTCCGCCAAGTCCCAGACAATTTGCCTGGCCACATCATGGCGGGGCGGCAGTGCCAGAGCCGCGATTTCCTTAGTCTCGGCGAGCCGAATTGAAACCAGGTTGGACTCGATGGCCGGCTTATCCGGGTAACCAAGGTGGCCACACAAATAGAACGACAACCTCGGCGGGATGACGAACGGACGGCTGCGGAGGACGCTCCGGCCGCGTTCGCCACCTGGCAAGCTGCTAAGAAACTGCGTCGGTGATCCCCCGTCGACAGAACGTCGCATTTCAAAATCCCAGATATCATCCCCCCGCGACACGCCCCAGTTGTTACCACCGCTGGCCAGCGATTCCAGCAGTTCGGTTGCAAGTGCCTGCCCCCAATCACGCAACAATTTCGTGGCCTGCAACCCGCGCTGCGTCCGCTGTTGTTGTACTGTCTGCAGTAGTTGGACTTGCAGATCAAGATTGCCCGCGGCATACGCTCGAACCAAGGGAACGATCCGATCGATCAAGTCCTCCGAGGCAAATGCCGCCGCGTGCTTAAGTCGCGCCAACAAGACGTCCGGCGCTGGTTGATGGTCTGTCAGGTCGTCGACGAGGTAGGCTGCCGCTTGTTCAGTAGGAATCGCCTGGGCGATCCCTGCCAGCAACTCTCGCCCCGCCCGGTTGAGATCCAAGCCCGCCACCTGCGCGAAGGGATCGCCACGCTCGCTCGCCGTTCCGCGGAGCTGATTTCTAAGTGCCATGCGCAGCGCGTGCCGAAGCTGCACATCGTCAGACGCAGCCCCATGATAGGCGTCGATCAGCGGCTTGATCGCGCGCACGTCCGGATGTTGACCAACGGCATCCGCCGCCGCGCGACGCACACCCGGATCGTCATCCGCCAATGCCGTGATCGCGATGCGTCGGTCGGATGCCGTGACATCAGCGGCTTCGGCCAACGCCCGCATCGCATGTTGTCGCACGAGCGGTTGGGAGGCGTTGGCCAATCGTTCGATTTCCGACGTCGTTAATGTGCCGAGCCGATGCAAAGTCCACATCGCATGCACTCGTGCCACGGAACTGGTAGCGTCATTCAACACCCGTCGCAGCGGCTCGACTCCCCGCTGCCCGATCCGATCGGAGAGTTGATCGGTGGCACGCATCCGCTGATCCAGAGCGGTGGAAGCGAGCGTGGCGATCAGTTCGTCAATCGATGCCGATGTCAAATCGAGTCTGGATCGTGCTTGCCGTTGATCCGGGTCCGCACCGCGATACACAACGCGCCAGATGCGTCCACGAGTACGATCACGCTGGGGATGGTCGAGAGGGACCTCGTAGTGCCCGATGATGCGGTTATAGAAATCCGCGATATACAGCGCGCCATCGGGACCAAATCGAAGGTCGACGGGGCGGAACCAAGGGTCGTTGCAGAACAGCAAATCGGCCTCCTCGTTCGCTTCCAGTGAAGAACCATGCCGCACCAGCGTGTCGCGATGCACGCGACTGGTCATCACGTTGGCGACCAGCAGCGAACCGTGCCAGGCAGATGGAAAGGCGCCGTCGACGAACGCGGCACCGGCGATTGCGGTCGAGCCGTGGGAATGCTCGGTCATGTTGGGCGCGAAGCCGAGGCCGTCGTGCGGCTTGCCAAAACTGGAGTAATAGCCGCCGCGCAACAACAGGGTCAGGGGCTTGCTGTGGCAGTCGGCAGTGATCAGATCGCCAGCAGGCGTGAACGTGCTACCAAATGGATTGACCTGCCCCCAGGTGTATTGTTCGACGCGTGAACCGTCCAGGCGAACGCGATAGGTGTTTCCACTGTTGAGCCGAATCGAACTTCCGTCGGTGCCGCGAATCGTCGAATCATTGCGGAAGCCATGATTGATATACAACCAGCCGTCAAAGCCTCGCCGAAACGCGTTTTGCATCCCGTGCGTGTCGTCGGGCGTGCCAAGCGGTCCGTAGAGAACTTCTCGTCGATCCGCGCGTCCGTCGCCGTCGGTATCACGAAGAAAATAGATGTTGGGAATGCTGTAGACAACCACGCCGTCGCGATACGGGTAGAGCCCGATCGGTATATTCAGCCCGTCGGCGAACGTCGTAATCTTGTCCGCGCGGCCGTCGCCGGTCGTGTCTTCCAGGATGCGAATGGTATCGCGACCTTTCCCCGACTCAGCCGCGTAGGGATACTCGACCGAACCGCTAACCCAAAGTCGGCCGCGGCCGTCAAACGCCAGGTTCATCGGCTTTTGGATCTGTGGCTCGGCGGCAAATAACTCGATTTCAAATCCCTCAGGGAGCTCGAATTTCTTGAGTTGTTCGGCCGGGTCCAACGGGTCGGTCGGTCGGATAATCGCCGCAAACGGATCCTGCGAAAATAACGCGTCGGGTGTTAGCAGGCAGACAGCGATCGATAGCGACGCGGCGATCGCAGCACGGATAAGCCGGAAGGTATCGATTCGCAAGCGCAACGCATCGCGAGAGGCGGTTGGCAGAAGGGGATCGGGCACGGGGAGGGCTCCGCAGAGTGGACTGAACTACGAACAATGCCGCGCCGCGTGTCGCGGCGCATCATGGATAGCTTAGTTGGCTGGGCTTGAGAGGTCACCATCGGAACAACTCGCCGCTGGTTACGCAACAGCGGGCAGACGATGACGGTCCGCTGTCGACACAATATTTTATTTCTTGGGATTTCCCCCCCGGGCCTTATTTATGACCTAAGCTTGTCATACTTCCGATTCGTTATGGTCTGTTCGAGAATCGCATGCTGTCCGCGGGACGGCGAAAGATACGCCACTTTCGCGGAGTGAGAGGCGATTATCCGACGATGATTACTCGAGCAATCCTAAGCTCCCCCAAAGGATTCTCCCCATGAAACGAAGCCTAATCGCGCTGACCCTGACAATCATTGCATCCGGCCTCTTGACCGCCGATGCGAGCGCTGGCGGTGGCCCCTTCAAAAAGTGGCGTGCGCATAGCAAGAGCGACACGCGTGGGATGGCCAGGGCGGCACACGACCGCCTGTACCAACCCTACCCGTTCTCAAATTATGAATCGGTCGACGACGCCTACCCGAAGTACATCGGCGCGTTTCACTCACGCTACTTCAACGACCTGGGCATTCCTTCGGGCGATGTTGGCATTCGAGCCAACACACTGCACATGTTGCCGTGGTAGTTCAGCTACCAGCGGCCGTGAAGCCGCTGTTTGAGGCAGCGGCCTCGGTGTAGCACCGGTAAGCCGGTGTTGCGCCGCGTAGCCGCGCAGTGGTGGCAGGCATTTGTCAACGGAATGATTCCCGTCGCCGCTGCGTAGCTGTCGAGCGACTGGACAACAGGTCCCTGGGTGTTGCGGGCCGGCCGACAAACCGACATGCTTGCGACGCGAGCAAAGGCCACCTTCAAAAGGCGGCGGCCTGCTACGACAGCCCCTTGATCGGCTCGCCATGATAAATGTGGTGAGGACGATCGAAGTCATCGTACCAGGCGGCCGTACGAGGGATTCCTAACGACTCGTAGATCGTTGCTGCCATGCTCTCAGGCTTTTGCGGACTGTCCGCCGGATACGCACCTTTCTTGTCCGACGCACCGATCACGCGGCCCCCCTTCGTTCCGCCACCGGCAAAGAAGACGGTTTGAACGGCGCCCCAATGGTCGCGTCCGGGCTGCTTGTAGTGTTTGGGCAGGAGTGAGATTTTTGGCGTTCGGCCGAACTCGCCCGCCATCACGATCAGCGTGTCGTCCAGGCGGCCGCTGGCGGCGAGATCGTCGAGCAGCGCGGATACGGCCCTGTCGGTCGGCGGAAACAGGTTGTCTTTCAAATGGGGAAAGGCATTGCCGTGCGTGTCCCACGTCTCGTCACTGCCCAGGTTTACCTGCACGAGATTGACTCCCGCATCAACCAGTCGGTTCGCCATCAACAGTGACCAGCCGAAGGCATTCCGGCCGTACCGGTCTTGCGTCTTGGCGTCTGCGCGCGTCACGTCCAATGCATGTTGCACATTGCCGTCGGTCAGCAGAGAAATGACGCCTTGGCGAAACTGGTCAAACTGCGCGGCATTGGCTGCGGCATCAAGAAATCTGCGCTGATTTGTTAATTCGTTCAGCAATTCCAGTCGGCCGCTCAAGCGCGATGACGTCAGCCCGTGTGGCAGGCTGAGGTTGGGTGCCTGATATACGCGCTGATCCGGTTTGTTGCGTTCCTGATGATCGAACTGATACTCGGGGTAAGCACCGTACGACGTGTTATGAAACGGCGACGCCTCGATGAACCATGGGTCACGGTTCTTCCCCATCCGGCCAGCGAACTGCCCTGGAATGACACGGCCCGAAGAATGGACGAGCCGTTCCGGCAAGACGACCGCCGGCGGAAGATTGTTTTGTGGCTGCGTCGCATCACCGGCAATCGACGCAATGCACGGCGAATCGGTCGCCTGCGGCTTGCTGCTGCTAAAGCCGGGCGGAAGCTGCGAACGCCCCGTCAGCATAATATGATGTCCGGCGGAATGTTCGTTCGAACTATGGGTCAGCGAACGGCAAAGCGACCATTGCTGGCTACGCTGTGCCAACATTGGCAGATGCTCGCAGATTTGCAGCCCCGGGGTTGCGGTGGCAATCGGCTTAAACTCACCGCGAATTTCGTCGGGCGCATCCGGCTTCATGTCGAAGCTATCGTGCTGGGCAAGGCCCCCGGAGAGAAAAATGAAAATGCACGCCTTCGCGCGGGGCGGCCGTCCACCGGTGTCCGAAATTTCCGCAGCCTGCAACGCCTGCAGGTGGTTCATTCCCAATCCAAGCAGGCCGACGGCCCCCGCTTGAATAGCCGTGCGGCGCGAGACCTCTGGATGTTCGAACTTCGTCATGTGGCAAGCAATCGAGGTGGGAGATCGGTTGGTAGGATACGGCGACCGACCACTGAATTCTACTCGAAACCGCGCAAATCAACCACTATTACGATTTGGCCTCGTCGGCCATCAACCGACGCTTCTGCTCCGCGGCCTCAGTCGCTTTGGCCAACTCCGGTTCCATATCGTCAAAAATCCGCCCCGCTCCGTCGTAGAAAACACGGCCAATTAACAGGTCGGTCAAGTTGCCGCCGTGCTGGGGATAGTCGCGCAGAAAGCGACCAAAACTAAAGTCGTTATTGTAGTACGCATCGACCAGCTTACGAATCCAAATCGCACCCGCCGAAAAGTCCTCGTACCAGCCAGACAATTGCGACGCCGACGTATCCCCGGTGCGCAGTCCTGCGACAATCGCATCGGCTGCCAACTCGCCCGTGCGCAAGGCAAAGTAGACGCCCGAGGAATAGACCGGGTCGATGAAGCCCCAGGCGTCGCCGACCATCACCCAGCCGTCACCGGCGTGCTGCTTGGTCGTGTACGAAAACTCCTTGGCGGTACGAAACTCGCTGGTTAGTTCGGCATTCATCAGACGGTCGACCAACGCTGGACACTTCACCAATTCATCTTCAAACACATCGGAAGGATCGCCCCGCCCCTTCAAGAGGTAATCGCGATCCCCGACAACCCCGATGCTGGTGATGTCGTCGGCCAGCGGGATGTACCAGAACCAGGACTTTTTCTCTTGCGTATGCAGAATAACGGTCGCGCCACCGTGTTCACCCGGTTCGCGGCGTGCCCCTCGATAGTAACCCCAAATCGCAACCTTACGTAGCTTGGGATTCTCCACGCGGAGTCCCAATCGATTCGCCAACAAGGCCTGCTGGCCCGTCGCATCGACCAGGACTTTGCACGCGACGTCGCGCACCACGCCGTCGGCCGTCTTCAGCGTCACACCCACGACACGGTCCTGCTCGCAGACGATATCCATCACGCGTGTCTCGTCGTGGCACTCGGCCCCTTTCTCCGCGGCGTTATCGAACAACATCTTGTCGAATTCCGAGCGGGTGACCTGCCAGGTCTGTGCGCATTCGCGCGAGTCATGCTCCTTGAAGAAAAACGGTTGCGACTCGGCACCGCTGGAACTGACAAACTGAACGCTGACCTTCTTAACAAAGTCGCTTTTCTTCATCTTGTCGAGCACGCCCAGTCGCTCGAATGTCCAATACGTCTCCGGCATCAACGACTCGCCCACGTGAAAGCGGGGCACCTTCTCGCGTTCGACGAGCAGCGTTGAAAACCCGGCTTCTGCCACCAGCGCCGCGGACGTGCTGCCGGCTGGACCGCCACCGACCACGATACAGTCGTAATGCTCTTTCATGGAATCTCGTTCTCGAAATAACGCTGAGGATGGTACGTGAAGTCATCGTCGCGTTTCGCGCCGCGAACGTGGCGTTGCATTCGAGCGCCAGGGGCGACAGTCCTGCGGGGATGACTCACACGGTCTATGGTTGGGGGGAGCAGGCCGCGGGGGGGGTTGGGCGGGCAGGTGTTCGATGATCGTCGCCAACTTGCAGATCCCGGGAATCTCGCGACACCGGAAAGTCGTCGCTGGCACATGTCGGTCAACAAACGTCTCAGGTCGTCGGGCCAGCAGATTCGCAACGGCAGGCCCAGCGGGATGTTAGCAAACCCAAAAACGAGTTGCTAACACTGCTCACATTCTATCGACTGTTTAGACCGGTGTCACGATTTCCAGCAGCTCGACTGCCGGAAGACCATCACAATAAATCAGTGCGGTCCTGCCGAAGCAGACCCCCGCCTCGCCTAGTCCAAAAAGTTTGCGCAGATTCGTCCCGGGAACAACGCTCCACATTGACAATGGCCGAACCTCTCTCAACACATTATGTTGGATCAAGATTCTGCCAAGAGGAGTTTCTTGCCGTTCGATCTCCTCGCGAACCGCCTCGGCCAGAGCTGAAGTATTGAGCCTGACGATGCCAAACTGAACGACTTCGCCGTCGCTCTGCCGGTTGAGAAGAATGCGTCGTGAATAGTGAGTCGGCGTATGATGCGTCTGGAGCACGCTGACATCGACTGGCGTTCCGTGGAACGCTTCGACCGTCTCGGTCATATGCTCGTCGTGCCAAAGCAATCTGCGAGCCGTCTCCGGCATCTCGCTTGGATCGATTTCGCTGAAATCCCCAAGTTCGTCGACGGACGCATAAAACAGTCGGCACAAAGCCCGAAGTTCCGGGGTCGCTTTACGAGTGGGAGTCGCCGTCATGCACTCAAACCTTGGCAAGGGTCAAATTGGTGAGGACGGGCGGCGGCGTGACTGCCGCAGCGGTCGATTCGCTGGGACGCTCCAAGACGGTATCGACCAGATAGTAAAAAAGTCGCCGTAATTCTTCAGGCTGAACCTCGTCCGCGATCGCTTCGGCCCGTTGTTGATGCTTGTCGACCAGCCGATGTGCCAGCTCGAAAACATCTGCTTGCTCGAACAGCTGCCGCACGCGGCGCAAGCGAAAATCGGTTGCGTCACCCGAGCCGTCAACCAGGCCGATCAGTTCCTGTTGCGCCTCCAGCGGCAGATTCTGCAGCGCCAGTGCTAAGAGTACGGTGGGGCGTCCCCCCAGGATGTCTCCGCCGGCGGAAAGTTTGTTATCGGCATCCCCTTGCCAGTCCTTCAGATCATTCAGGATTTGGAAGGCCACACCCATGTTGCGGGAGAATTGGCGAATCGGCTGCACATATTCATCGGCGGGGCCGGCCAGTCGAACGCCGGTGTACAACGCCGCTTCAAACGCGGGCGACGTCTTGAGGGCGTAGATTTTCAGGGCATCGATCGGCTTCAAGCGTTTGTCCTTGGCGTCGCGCCACAACAATTCAGAGCCCTGCCCTTCAGACAACTTGATATGAGCGTCCGCCAAATTATTCAGAATATCGGCAACGACATCCGCACCCAGCGTCTTTGTCTCGCGACTGACCAGGCGATACCCCATGCCGATCAGGTAGTCTCCCACATTGATGGCCGTGGGAATCCCATAGCGACGGTGCATCGTGTCTTCGCCGTAACGGAAGGCATCATCGTCTTCAATGTCGTCGTGAACCAGGGACGCCTTGTGGAACGTCTCGATGGACATCGCCGCGCGGCGGACGGCGGGTGTAATCGCGTCGGCCGCCGCCTGGCCATCGGCCTGGGTCGCGTTGCACCCCGTCAGTGCGTCATAAACGGCCAGCGTAATGAATGGCCGCGAATGCTTCCCGCCGCGAGAAAGAAAGTCGTAAGCCAGCGCCTCGGTTCCGGCAATCGGATCCAGGCCTCCAATCCCTTGACCGTTCATTTCGGCCAGCCGCGGACCGCCGCGCAACCGCGGGACAAGCTGATCCAACTCTTCCGCTTCGAACATCTTGGCCGCCGTACGCAGCAAATGGACATACGTCCGCGTTTGTTGCTGTGCTGGAGCATCCGCCCGCAAGGCCACCATTTCACTGACCCAGTCTTCATCGACCGAGGTGTTGCGGCAGTCGCTGGAAAGCAATGGAACGGCCATGCAGGGAATCCCCGCCAGGAGGATCTTGTCGATCGCTTTTTCCAGCACGTTGAGGCAGGCGACGCCGACAATCGCATCGACATACCCACTGACGATGATCTTCAAGACCACGGGCGACCCTTCGGCAACCAGGACCTTGTATCCCATGTCGTCCGCAATCGTGCGGAAGTCCGCGATGCTACAGGCGCCGCATTCCTTGCACTCCAGACCAAACTCGTCGTAGTCCGCCGGGCACCCTTCGGCATGCTTCAAGCAATGGGGCAACAGGAAGAGGCGTCGTTCCGGGGGCACGGCGGCCACCTGATCGCGCCAGAATTCTGTGGCAAACACGACCATCGTCCAACCGACATAGGCTTCCGTCAGACCCGAGTGATCCAGGATCTCTCGCACCAGTCGTTCCATGTCTTCCTTGGCCAATGGCATGCTCTTATCCAGTTCGGCTGCCACGGCAGCGCACTTGGCGCGCAATTCCTCGCGTTGCTGCTTGGTGGGCGGAACCTCTTTCAGATGCGACGTCTTCCGGCGGCGTGATTTGCGCGGAGGCTCGCTGGAGCCCATTGATTCGGTCAATTGCTGCGACGTAGGTGCTGAAGCCAAGGTGATATCCTCAATTCCGATAGCAAGCAGTTGATTAGCAAGTCAGGTGGGCCGGCGGAGACGCCGGGGGGGTCGGTCGGTTCGCCGTCGCAATCGCCCTGCCTAACGCCGAAACCGTAAAGATCAGTGGATAGAGTTTCTCATGATACCATAGCTTTGCGAAGTAAAAACCAATGGGCGAGTTTTCCAGGTACCGCCCGGTTTCCACCGCCTCGACCAGCCACCGAAGTCCTTTCCCAATAGCCGCTTGAGTCGAATCATCGGCGACACCCATCAACAAGGCTTCGACCGCCAATGCGGTTTCTTCGACACTGCTTTCTTGGCCGTCAGGCCGCGATGCGGAAATCGAAGGACCTCCCCCCCAACCTCCATCGTCGTTCTGCAATTCACGTAACCACTTCAAACCCCGGCGGGCCTCTGTTGATGCGGTCCGTCCGAAATCTCGATACGCAAACAACACCTTCGACGTGCCGTAGATCGGATTTTCCTCGCTGGGGTGATCCTGGTTTCCAAACCAGAGCGGGACCCAACTGCCGTCCGAAGCCTGGTGTTCCGCTAAGTATCGAAACCCACGTTCGATCGCCGCCGCCGCGGCCCCATCGTCCTCGTTACCTGGAGACTGCGGCGCAGCAACATCCGCCGCCAGATCCGCTGCGTGCGGTGATCGCCATGCGTGAATTGCCCGCAGGGCATGCGCCGTCAGGTCCGAACCGGACCGATCGAACGGCAACGCACCCCATCCGCGACAGAACGTCGGCCAGCCGCCGTCGCGATTCTGCAGCGCCAGGAGCCAGCGAAGCCCGTCGGCGGCCGCACGTTCCAAGACCGGCTTGGCCTCCGGTGAATCCTGGGGGGCATCGCGCCATGCCGCCAAGGCCAACAGCGCGCTCGGGGTGTCATCCGCATCCGGCACCGCCCCGCTTAGATCGCTCCACCCCCAGCCTCCGGGTGCCGCGCCGGTGAATGGGTGGCGCGTCCGCTGCTGGCAACTCAGAACCCAGTCCAGGCAGCCCAACTGCGAAATATCCTCCCCCGCACCTGCCAAGCCGTTAACCGCCAACGTCGTATTCCAAGTCGCCAGGTTTGTGTCGATCGGCCAACTGCCGTCGTCCCGCACCGAATTGACCAAGAACTCAACACCTCGCTGCGCAACGGAAAAATCCGCTCGGCCGATGTCTGCGAGGCTCATCACCACAAAACTGGTCAGCGGAATCGCTTCCAGGTAGCCACCACTGACGGGCTGAATCGTTTCGAGCACCCGCAGGCTTTTCCTGGCTGTTGCGGCACGCGCGAGTCGGGCGATCGGGTTCCACGGCGGCCGATGGTGGTAGCGCGCCTGACCAATGGCTACCAATGCCGGAATCGCATAGCTGACCACCGGCAACCGCAAGAACCGGTAGAACGCCTGCGGAAAACAGGCCAGTTCGAATGGCAGCGCGGAAACCTCGCGCCACGGTACCATCCCGGCCATCGCACAGTTTGCCAGAATCGGGACGGCGAACGTTTTGTCCTTCCCATAGCGGCGACGCAGACCGGAGATCCCACCCTGGATGGCAACAAACTCCGCAGCGCGCCCCATCAACTCTGGGTGGGCTTCCGACTCGCCAGCCAGATGGAACGCCGCCATCACCAGCATGGTCGTTGAGATATTCGAATGGCTCTGATCCGTATCTCCCCAGCCGCCATCCTCGTTCTGGCGGTCCGCCAACCAGGCAATACCGCCGCGAATCAAGGGGGTCATCTGAGTCTCTGGAGCAATTCGTGATTCGGGCATGACGGCCCGACCCGGCTTGGACGTCCCGCCAGCCAGGTGATGGCGCTGGACCAGCGTCAACGCGCTGATGGCGGTGGCAGTCGATAGTGCCGAACTGGAAAGCTCACCCACCCAGTGTCCTGCCGGGACACGCGCTGCCAACAAGCGATCGCGGGCTGACTGAAACGCACCTGCCAATCGAGATGGTTCGAGTTCTGTGTACACGTACCTGACCGAGGCTGAATGGGAGGCAGGGCAAACCGGGCGGGACAGTTGGAATGTGCCGATGGAATGTGCAAATTGATGCCCACCAAGTCTAAGTAGCCCAAGAGAAAATGTCGAGTCGCAGCGAAAATGATTGCTTTGCTGCCGTCTCCCCATAAAATGATGGCGAAAGCCACTCATTTCGCCGATTTATGTTGTCGGACACCACTTACCAGGAAGCCATGGTTCAAACTACTACAACGCGCACGCGATCATCACGACGTCGTTCCCAGGAGCCCGCATGGGCTGGATACTCAGATGACGCATTGCTTGATTTGCGCATCTGCGATCTCGGCGTGAACATCAAAGGCTCGCGGCTCGAACCGCGCATCGCGCAGTTGTACACCGAACTCGCCAACAGTGGACTAAAATTTCGTCCCCATTGCTGGCTGTCAGACGAGTGGTTCACGCCCGATGATGTGCCCGGGATCGCGATCCCATTTTACCTCGCCCACCCTCGCCTGGAGCGGCTCGAGCGAAAGCAGATGCTGGAAGTCGAGGGTGGCAGCAGGACCTGGTGCTTACGAATCCTGCGACACGAAGCCGGCCATGCACTCGACAATGCCTTTCGGCTCGGCCGACGCCGAACCTGGCAGCGTGTCTTTGGTAGCTCATCACAACCGTATCCGGATCACTACTCGCCCAAGCCTTACAGCAAGAGCTTCGTCCAACACCTCGGGATGTGGTACGCACAAGCGCACCCGGCCGAAGACTTCGCCGAGACGTTTGCCGTGTGGCTCAAACCTCGTTCAAACTGGAAGTCGCAGTACGATGGTTGGGCGGCTTTGGCGAAGCTGCAATATGTGGATCAGCTGATGAAGGATCTGGCCAAACGCAAACCGACCGTCGTGAATCGAAGACGTGTTGATCCGGTGCGTACATTGAAAAAGACCTTACGTGAACATTACGAAGAGAAAAAGGACCGGTACGGCGTGGGCTATCCCAGTTTTTACGACCATGATCTGCGACGTCTGTTTTCCGACGAACGAAAGCACGCGCGGAACATGACCGCCGCCATGTTTCTTCGCAGCGATCGCCGCACCTTGCGTGAAGCGGTCGGGCAATGGACAGGTCAGCACCCCTACACGATTGATCAAGTGGTCAATGAACTGGTCGATCGCTGCCGTGAGCTCAAGTTGCGGCTCCGCTTCTCCGAGCGAGAGACGCGACGGAATATTCTCGTCCTGCTGACCGTGCAGACCATGAACGTTCTGCACGGTAGTCGCCACCGGGTTGCGTTATGAAAACGCTTCGCGTGATGGCCCTGATGGACAGGGACTTGGTTCCTCCTGACGACATCGCGGGCTATACCGACGAGCAATCGCTCGACTGGAAGACCGAATACGACGTTGTCACCACCCTGCGGGACCTGGGTCACGACGTGCTCAAACTGGGGGTCGCGGACGACGTCGGCGTCATCCGCCGCGCGCT
>JAUIHJ010000049.1 GCA_030432015.1 bacterium | reverse complement strand
ACAGCGATAAGGAGTAAGAGCGAACATTTTTTCATGATAGGCACCTCACACTCGCCAGCGACCGCCTTCACCCTACCGAAGGTTGGATACGACTGTCAACAGTTCATCCTCAAAGCGCATCGGTCTTCCAGCCCAACGCTGGCAACGTTACTGGCGAACCGGTGAATCGAGTCGATTAGTGAACTGGGATCAATCGGAGACTGCCAGCCAATCGACGACGAAGATGACGACGGTGGGCAGAATCTCTTTCGGCAAACGCGTGGCAGGGTTGAAATACCTCATTTCGAGCAGACTGGCCAAACTGCCGCTCAGCTCTTTGCGGCGGAAGGTGTTGCGATGGTCTCCTTCTATCGGTGGTGGCGCAAGTTGCGAGCCGACGCGACGGCGACGCCCTCATGCGCTAAGTTTGTCCCCGTCGTATTGGCGGCACGTCGGCCAGCAGAGTCCGCGACGGAGATGTCGGTGGAGTTTCCCGGCGGCGTTCGCGTTCAGTTGGAAGTGACCGGAGGTGCGACGGTGCAAGCATGATTGGCTTACCTGCGAGCACGCCGATTTACTTATGCACCACGCCAGTCGACTGCCGAAAGTGTCCCCCAGACGGTGTCAGGGCTTGCCGAAGGGGGCGGCCGATTCGATGGCCATGTCGGTCCCATTTACGCGCCGATTTCCACCATGCAAGATCGGAACGGCCGAGGCGAACTTCGCAAGCAAGCCAAAGTGCCGGATGCGCACCAAGCGTGCGGGCAGCCGATGCAGCAGACAGCGGCGAAAATACGCCCGGGTGGAACGCACCTTCCTCGTTTCGGCTGGCATCGGCATCGTCCTTGCGTGCGCGATACATCAGCGAAAGCGTACGGCTGAGTTTCGCTATCGCGCTCGCGCAACCTATCAACTAAGCAGCTTGCAATTGATTGCAGGCGAAACCGCCCCCAACCGCGAGCGTTGTCGAGCGTCACGTACTGGTGGGAAAGAAAGCTTTAACAAACCGCACGATGCTTACTTATCGATGACCACCAAGAGATCGCCTGCTTCGACCTGCGTACCAGCGTGAACGTGAAGTTCGGCGACTTTACCTGCTATCTCAGCAGTTACCGCGGTTTGCATCTTCATGGCTTCCAGCGTCAGGAGTTTCTGTCCGGGAACAACCGCGTCGCCAATGTGAACTGCTACATTAAAGACCATCCCAGGCATGCTCGCTCCCACGTGACATGGGTTGTTCGTGTCAGCCTGGGGATGCAAGGGTGCATCAGGTTCCAATGCGTCGTCGATCACAGTGACTTCGCGAGGTTGGCCGTTGAGTTCAAAGAACACCGTGCGGCTGCCATCCTCGTGTGGTTCGCTGACAGTCAGGAAGCGAATGATCAGCGTCTTGCCGGGTTCGATGTCAACGGCCAGCTCTTCGTTGGGCTCCAGTCCATATAGGAAGGCTGGTGTCGGCAGTACGCTGGTGTCGGTGAATCTTTTTTGGTGCTTCGCGAAGTCGGTGAACACCTGCGGATAGAGCAGGTGCGAGACCACTTCACGACGCAGCGGTTCTCGATTGAGTAGCGGGCGGATTTCGTTGGCTGTCTGCTCGAAGTCGGCAGCGGCCAGACTTGCACCGGGTCGTCCTTGCAAAGGCTTCTCGCCGCGCAGAATTTTTTTGCTAACTTGTTCCGGGAAACCACCGACCACCTGTCCCATGTTGCCGCGAACCAAGTCAATGACGGATTGGGGAAACGCCAATTCGCGTTCGGACGTCAGCACGTCGTCCGCCGACATTTCATTGGCGATCAAGAACAAAGCAAGGTCGCCAACGGCTTTTGAGGTCGGCGTGACTTTCACAATGTCGCCGAGCAACGTGTTAACATCGGCGTAGACCTGGCAAACTTCGTGCCAGCGATCGGCCAATCCCAACGCGCGCGCTTGTTGGAAGAGATTCGTATACTGCCCGCCGGGCATCTCGTGCTTGTAGAGGTCCGAGCCAGCGGGAAGAACGGGACTCTCGAACGGCATGTAGAACTCGCGCACCGCACGCCAATACTCGGCGATTCCGTCCAGATTGTCCGCCGACAATCCTGTGTCGCGATCACCATAGCGCAACGCTTCCACAACCGTGTTCATGTTTGGCTGGGATGTTCCCCCGGAGAGCGGAGCCATCGCTGCGTCGGCGATGTCAAGGCCCGCATCGGACGCCTTGAGAATCGACGCGGCCTGGATTCCCGCTGTGTCATGCGTATGGAAATGAATCGGGATGCCGATCTCTTGGCGGAGTGCGTTCACCAGCATTTCCGCCGCTTGTGGTTTGCACAGGCCAGCCATGTCCTTAATGGCCAGGATGTGCGCGCCCATTTTTTCCAGTTCCTTCGCCATGTCGACGTAGTAGGCGAGAGTGTACTTGTTGCGATTGGGATTGGTGATGTCGCCGGTGTAACAGATCGTGGCTTCGCAGATTGCTCCGCTCTTGATCACTGCGTCCATCGCGACGCGCATATTTGGCACGCCATTCAAGGCATCGAAAACACGAAACACATCGATGCCCGCGTCGGCTGCTTCGGCAACAAATGCAGTCACCACGTTGTCGGGATAGTTCGTATAGCCGACGGCGTTCGACGCTCGCAACAACATCTGAAACAGGATGTTGGGAATTCGCTCACGAAGGTCGGTCAGACGTCGCCACGGACATTCATTAAGGAAACGCATGGAGGTGTCAAACGTGGCACCGCCCCACATCTCGATGGAAAACAGGTCTGGGCACAGCCGCGAGTACGCCTCGGCAATCTGTAGCAAGTCATGAGTTCTGACACGCGTCGCCAGCAGCGATTGATGGGCGTCCCGGAACGTTGTGTCAGTTATCATCAATGGCTTTTGATCGCGAATCCACTTGGCAAACGCTTCAGGGCCAAGTTCCAGCAGCTTCTGCCGTGTGCCATCCGGTCGGCTCGCTGTCGAATTAACGGCGGGAACTGGAGCAGCCACGCGGCGAGTCGCGCGCGGGCGACCTTTTACGAGCGAGTTGCCGTTGACGATGGTCTCGGCAAGATAAGTCAGCAACTTGGTCGCGCGATCACGCCTCTTGGGAAAGTCGAACAACTCGGGCGTTTCGTCAATGAAGCCCGTGGTGCAATTACCTGACATAAACGTTGGATGCATAATCAGCTTTAGCAGGAACGGAATATTTGTTTTCACACCCCGAACACGAAACTCCTGCAAGCACCGTTCCATGCGGTGAGCCGCATCATGGAACTTCCTGGCCGACGCCGTCACCTTGACGAGCAATGAATCATAGAACGGTTGCACAACCGCTCCGGAGAACGCCGTTCCCGCGTCGAGCCGGATTCCCATGCCGCTCGCCGATCGATAGTGGGTCATCCGGCCATAGTCAGGCATGAAGCGGTTCGCCGGATCTTCTGTGGTGACACGGCACTGGATGGCGTAGCCGTGCGTTGAAATTGCATCTTGTGATGGCAGGTCAAGCGCAGGATCCGACAGCGGTACATCTTGCGAAACCAGCAACTGGGCTTTGATCAGGTCAATCCCTGTCACTTGCTCGGTAACGGTATGCTCGACTTGAATGCGCGGATTCACTTCGATGAAATAGAACTGATTCGTATCTGCATCAACGAGAAATTCGACCGTGCCGGCGGCAGCGTATTCGACTTCGCGGCCAATCGCGATCGCGGCGTCGCACAATGCTCGGCGCACGTTTGCATCGAGCTGCGGAGCGGGAGCGATCTCGACAACCTTTTGATGCCGGCGTTGCACGGAGCAGTCGCGTTCGAACAAATGGACCAGTGCGCCATGTCGATCACCGAGCAATTGCACCTCGATATGCCTTGCTCGCTCGATGAATTTCTCGACGAAGATATCTGGACTACCAAATGCGGCGATTGACTCTCGACGTGCTTGTTCGTAGGCCGTCTCGAACTCGGACTCCTCGCGAACCACTCGCATCCCTCGCCCGCCACCACCATGGGCCGCTTTGAGAATGATGGGAAAGCCGGCGTCCGCCGCAAGCTTTCTGCCCTGCTTGGCGTCGGCGATCGCGGTGCTGCTACCGCCGAGTACGGGCACGTTGGCACGCTCGGCGATCTTTCGAGCCGATATTTTGTCGCCCAGTTGTTTCAGCGTTTCGACGCGCGGCCCGACAAACGTGATGCCCGCGTCGAGACATGCCTGGGCGAAACTCGGGTTCTCGGAAAGGAATCCGTAACCCGGGTGAATCGCGTCAATATTGCGCTGCTTGGCTAGCGCGATGATCCCGTCGATATCGAGGTACGCTTGGATCGGTTCGCCGGGAGTGCCCGTCAGGTAAGCTTCGTCCGCCTTAAAGCGGTGAAGTGCGTAGCGATCCTCGTGCGAATAGAGGGCTACGGTGCGAATTCCCAATTCGTGGGCACTGCGGAAGATGCGGATGGCGATTTCGCCGCGGTTGGCCGCTAACAGCCGTTTGATTTTGTTCATAGAGACGATTATCGATGCGGGTTGCGAAAGGGGAAGGGGAGGGGCGTGTGTGAACAAATCTGCAGCGAAGAGACGAGGTTGGCGTCATTCTTCCGATAGTGGCTTAACGGCAAAAGCAGTTCGATTGTTGGTGAGGGCGGCATGGTGGTCGACCTGCACAGAGAAGTGCATCCGTTGAAGCTTCGGTTCCGATTCGATCACTTTGGTGCGCGAACGGCGATGAACATCCGCGCCAACTGTCCACGTCCCAACACCCCAAGCGTCGTATCTGGAAGAACGGCCGTGCCCTGAACTCAGCGGTCCTCCGTCACTTTTGCCTCCTGCTCCGCAGCAAACCGCTTCAGTTCGGCCCGCAGGTCCGCTTTCTCGTGTGCCAACACCCGCATGGCCATCATGCGGCGCTGGCGGCACCAGACTTGCCGATTGCCAGAGGCCCGCCAGGAGCTTCTCCAGGCATTTTGCACGATAGATAAGGGCGAGTCGAGCCCGGGAGTGGCACGCGACTGAATCGGCACTCCATGCACCCGCAGCGTCGTCAATGCTGCGATCATGCCCAGCAGGGCCGCGGCCCACCAGCGCCAGTGAAAAGAAGCTCCAATTCTCGCTGTTTGGCAGTGCGAGCGTCGTTGAGTATCGATCCTGGCTGGCCTCCTGCCCTCGCCAGAAATAAATGAGGGGGCAGTGGCCTCACGCATGTTGGCGCGGAGGGGCCAGTCCGCGTCAGGCAACGCCTCTACGGCTTGACGATGCACGTCGCGCCGTTGCCCAACGGAAGCGGAGCGGATTGCGGCCCCACGCGTTCAGAAACACAGGCGTCCTCATTCGCGAGGTACTCGGTAAGCGATTCCGCCAGCTCAACCGCGGTCGCGAAGCGAAGGTTGATCGACTTCGACATTGCTTTTAGGCAGATCGCTTCGAGTTGCTCGTCCACTTCAGGATTGAATTGTGACGGTGGCGGTGGCTCGTTCGCGACGACCTGCATCAGGACGGTGACAATTCTTCCATCGAAGGGAGCACGCCCCGCGAGCAATTGGTACATGATGGCGCCGAGGCTGTAGACGTCGGTGGCGGGACCAATCAGGTCGCACTGACCAAGCGCCTGTTCGGGCGGCATGTAGGCTGGCGTGCCCAGCATCTCGCCGTGCAATGTTGTGCTCGCCCCACTGTCTAAGGCCTTCGCCACCCCGAAGTCCATGATGATCGGTTCGCCGGTTGGCTTGACGATGATATTGCTCGGCTTAAGGTCGCGATGTACGACGTCGCCTTGGTGAGCAACCTCGAGGGCGATCGCAAGCTTGCGGATCAGCGCGGCGATTCGGTGACGTGAACGAGGCGGTCCTTCCGAGAGCGACTCCGCCAGCGTCCGGCCTTGGATATACGGCATGGTAAGATAACGCGCCCCATCCGCCTCGCCACAATCATAGATTGGGCAGATGTTTGGATGCTCCAACCGGGCCATCATGCGTGCTTCGCGGGCGAATCGATCGATCGTGCCGTGGCACTCAACCACCTTGGAAACTTTCATCGCGACTTCCCGGTCGAGGTGTGTGTCGCGAGCCAAGAACACCGAACCCATTTCCCCCTCTCCCAAGAGTCGCAACAGCTCGTAGCGCCCAAAACGGAGAGGGAACTGCCCAGCCGAGAGCAGCAGCGGCGCCGGAATCGTCGCGGTGTGAACGGAACGCCGAGTTGTCGCGAACTTGTCCTCCGAAAAACTTTGCGGACATTCGTCCGACGAATCGTGCTGCGACCCAGCGGTTGGCGAGAAGCATCCGCGCGTGTCCGCCAGCGGAAGGGCAACGCTCAGAGTTTGGCAGTCCATCATTGATTCCGTTCCGTAGTGAGCCAGAACTGGCTTCGTGACGAGTAGGCGTTCAGCGATCCGGCGAACGTGTCGCCAAGGAGCAAACACCTCTATCGACTTGGGATGAATCTGCGCAAATCTGTCACGAATGCTGCAATGAATTGAAGCGTCTGGCAGATAGGAGGGCCGCGTTACGCGCAGCCGTTGCGGCGTATGTCTGCGAAGGCGCTGCGGGCAAAGCGTTTTCTCCTGGCCGACTTCATCCTGCTGAAACAGGCCTCGTGATTCTCATGTGGACCGATGGATCTATGAACTCTGCCGATGCGAAAGGGTGAACTGTCAGGTGGGAACGAAATTTTGCGGGGTTTCATTTCGCACCCGAACCCTATAGCCCAAAGGAGAATTATGCTTCGTCGTTCATCGGATCGCTCGGACCCCGGTGCCATTGGACAATGCGCCGACTGCACGCTATGACTTTTCCGATGAATGGTTTTTGCACTGCTGCAACGTTGAAAACGAACCGCGTGTTTTGGCACCTCATGCCAAACGCTGCGCACTCTCAAAGAACCACGCCAGGATTCTCCTAAACCCTTATTTTCACGGGGTGGGGCCCCCTGCTAGCTTGCTTGGCAGCAAGCGAGGAGGGTCGTCATCGAGTCATCCTGCTAAATGACCCAGTGCAATTCGGCGACAATCCGGGACCGGCTCGTTTGTCGCCGCCCATTCGATTCAACTGCAGAACAACGGCCTGTCGGCGAAAAAGGTGCCTGCTCCACTGACGGGGGCCCGCTGACGGGGTGTGCGCTGCTGAATCGCACTCGGTCATTTTGATGTCCAGTGATTGGCTTCGATCCGGCAGGCTGGGGGCGGAAACGGCCGAAGGGCAGCGTCTTGCATCACAAGGTGGCGCTGGCCAGCTAAACTACTTCGTATCGCCACAACCAGCTCCTTGACCGGTCGTCGGTCGGTGCTCGTCGCTGGAGTTCCGCTTAAACGGCAGAAAAATATCGGCAAGGTGAGGTAGATTCTTCACCGGTCATCCGTTTAGCCCTCTATCATAGCCCAAGATACTGAAGGCCACTGATCAGGCGAATTCAATCGAGGCGACTACATTCACATCACGAACGCATGGGCCATGTACAATCGGTCATTGCACTCCCGGCGATCATCCCGGCCGAGTGGGGGCGTATGCGTACGCCCGGCCAACAAGGGGATGCAGAAGCCTTGGCCGTGGTGAGGCCGTTGTGAAACGTGTGCCGCGTTCGGGGCACACCGATAACTGAATTTGAATGCACCGGTGATCCGGCTGGAATTGGCTGGTCCTGCGGAAACGAAGACGATTATGGAATTCTTAGAAGTCCCGCTTTTCGACGACGACGTCTATAAGCTGATTGTTCGCTTCTCGATCAATATCTTCTTTCTCTCGCTGATCGTCGTGTTCGCGATCTATCCCCGCCAGCGAGAGCGGGAGTTTGCGTTTACTGCGGTGATGTTAAACGTGATCGTGTTCTTCATTTGTTTCACCATGAAGAAGCTGGAACTGGACCTTGGCTTGGCACTCGGGCTGTTCGCCGTGTTTGGAGTACTGCGGTATCGTACCGATGCGCTCCGACCGAAGGAGATGACGTATCTGTTTATCGTGATTGGGATCGGCGTCATCAATTCCCTGTCCAACAGGAAAACCAGCTACGCCGAAATCGCGTTGGTCAACTCGTTGATCTTTGCGACTGCGATGCTCAAGGAGAGGGCCGTAGGACGCGTTCAGGGATTGGCGACCAGCAATGGAAATGGAAAGGAAAACGGAAAGGGAAATGGCGACGGCAACGGAAAGTCCGTCCCGGCGAAGAAGGCTCCCAAATACACGATCGAGTATGACCGTCTCGAATGGCTCGGCGACGCACATCGAGAAAAGCTCATGGCTGATCTGCGAGAGCGAACCGGAATGGATGTGGTCAAAGTCGACATCAAAACCATCGACCTGCCGCAGAACAAGGCGACACTGACGATCTGGACCAGTCCTCCCCTGCTGGACCAAGAAAACGCCACAGAGCAAAGTTGAATTTCACACCTGAAGTGACGTTTGGGCGGAACCACACGTGACCCACATCACAGCGAGAGAGCTGATATGACACGAACATGCAATCAACTTGGATTGACGATTATCTTCGCCTGCCTGACGGTGACTGCCAATGCTCAGCCTCCGCAGGGATTCGGGGGCCCGGGTGGTCCGGGTGGGCGTGGCGGCCCTCCAGGTACACGGCCAGACCGGAAACTGCTGGACAAATACGACAAGGACAGCAATGGCTGGCTTGATTCTGCTGAACGCAAGGTGGCGCGAGATGCCATCATCGCTGAGCGAAATCGCGGCGGCGGCGAAGCGCAAGGCTTCGGCGGACCAGGCTTCGGCGGACCAGGATTTGGCGGACCTGGCCGCGGCGGACCTGGCGGTCCTGGGCGTGCTGCAGTTCCTGGCAAACCAGGACCGGCTGTCTCTCAACAAAATGTTGCAACGTACAGCGACAAGAGTTTGTATGACACCAGTGTGCTGCGAACGGTATTCATCGAATTCGAGAACGACGACTGGGAAATCGAACTTGAAGACTTCCATGGCACCGACATTGAGGTCGCGGCGAAGTTGACAGTTGATGGGAAAACGTATTCCAACGTTGGCATCAAGTTTCGCGGCGCATCATCGTATGGGCATGTTTCTCGCGGCAGTAAGCGGTCCTTCAATGTGTCGCTTGACATGGCCGACAAGAAGCAGCGAATTGATGGTTACAAGACGCTCAATCTTCTCAATTGTCACGGCGATCCATCCATGATGAGCACCGTGGTTTATTCGCACATTGCTCAACAGTATCTACCAGTTCCCAAGGCCAACTTCGTTCATGTCGTCGTCAATGGCGAAAGCTGGGGATTGTATGACAGTGTGCAACAGTTCGATAAGAAGTTTCTCGAGGAGAACTTTGACGGTTCAAAGGGAACTCGCTGGAAAGTTGGCGGGAGCCCACGCGGCGATGGAGGACTCCGGTATCTCGGCGAAAACCTCGATGAGTACAAATCGCGGTTCGAAATGAAATCGAACGATGGCAAGAAGGAATGGGCCGCCCTGATTGAACTTTGCAAGGTCCTCAACGAAACACCTCTGGATCAACTCGAATCCGCGCTCGATCCGATTCTTGACATCGATGGAGCATTGCGATTCCTGGCACTGGATGTTGCCCTGGTGAATAGTGACGGCTATTGGACCCGTGCGAGCGACTTCAACATCTTCCGGGATAGCTCGGGCAAGTTTCATATCATCCCTCACGACATGAATGAAGCCTTCGCCATGGCCGGACGCCGCGGTGGCGGTGGTCCGGGAGGACCTGGGGACCGGGGTGGATTTGGACCTCCGGGCGGAGGACGAGACGGTTTCGGCGGTCGCGGCCCAGGCGGACGGCCTGGAGAAGGCGAAAGACGTGGACCCGAGCGGCGCGGTCCCGATGTCGAAGGGCGTGGCCGCGGATTCGGAGGCCCGCCTCCGGAGGGCGGAGAGCGAGGCCGTGGGCCAGGCGGACCTCGACCCGAAGGTGGCGAGCGATCGCGTGGGCCTGGTGGACGCGGACCGGGTGGCGGACCAGGTGGCGGACCGGGCCACGGCGGCGTTGATCTGGACCCGCTGATTGGTCTCGAAAACGATCGCATGCCTTTAAGAAGTCGATTGCTGGCGATCCCTGAGTTACGCGAACGCTACCTGCAATACGTCAATCAGATCGCAACCAAGTCGCTCAACTGGAAGAATCTCGGCCCGGTGGTCAATGGCTACCGCGACCTGATTGCTCCGGTCGTTAAGGCGGACACTCGAAAACTGAGTTCGAATGAAGCGTTCCGGATAGCCACGGGTTCAGCCAAAGATGTCGGCGATGCAATGTCCATTCACAAGTTTGCCATCGAACGCAGCAGTTTTCTGACGTCTAAAAAGTAGCCAGCCTGACATGAATCCATCCTTGGCGTGGCAGGGGCGAAAACGAAATCGCGAAGTACGGAATGCTGCCGCGACGTATCGTTGCGGCGACACCGATTCCGTTCGCCAGAGCTTCGTCGCCGCCCTCCGCCGCGCGCCGTGCTGGCCATTGGGTGGTGTTGTCTCTCGCTTTTCGCCCTGCCCCTGTGCGCCCGACGGAGATCCAGTTGCCTGGCTTACTGTGAGGCGGATTCGTTGCACGTCCTCGTTACGCGAAAACCCGTGTTGTTGCTACGCATGTCGGGACGGCTCCCGCCGCGAACGGCGGACCGACATCCACTGGCATCGCCGCCGAACGAGCCGCCTCGCAAGACGCGGCTATTGCCATACGCGGGTCCGGTCGGGTCCGTGACCTCATTGGCCTCGTATTCGGTGCTCCAGTAGTCCGAGCACCACTCCCAGACATTACCGTGCATATCGTAGATTCCCCAAGGGTTTGGACGCTTCAAGCCGACGGCGTGTGGATACGCCTCGCCGATGTCCCAGGCATTCCCGTCGTACCACGCGTGCTCGCCCAACTCCGCCGCACCATTGCCAAAGCTGTAGATCGTAGCGTCTCCGCAACGGCAGGCGTATTCCCACTGAGCTTCGGAGGGTAACCGATAGTCGGCACCGTCCTGTTCGCCCAGCTTGCGGCAGAATGCCAGCGCATCATCCCAGGTCACATACGTCGCAGGACAATCGGGATGATCGATGACGTGTTCCCGGCCGTGCCAGGGACGATCTTCCATCACGGTTGCGTATTGCCCTTGCGTGACCACGTGAATACCCAGGTAGAACGGTTGAGTTAACTTCACCGGATGTTGCGGTTGCTCGGTGCTGCGAGCGCTATTGTCTGATTCCGGGGAGCCCATCATGAATTCACCAGCGGGAATAAGTTTCAGGTCCAGGTCCATCGACTTTCGTTGGCTGACTTCAGCGCTGGTGTCACTTTCTGATTGCTCGGTTGCCGACCGTCGTTTCGCGTCAGAGCCGCTCGACCGAGCGCGGAGTGGACTGGGCGGAGCCTCGGCAGCGGCTTGCCGATTTGGCTGCGATGCCGAACCGTCTGACGGTTTCGTTGGCGAATTCTTTCGGCCTGCTTTGAGAATCGTATCCAGGCCGCGGATCAGTCGGTCGAGATGTGTTTGGAAATCAGGCCCGGATCGAACTTCGGCCGCATTCAGATCCGGAAGCGTTTTCATCCCGCGCGGGAGCGTGGCTTTTTCGGGCATCGAGGCGTTGCCGGTCAGAACAGGAATCACGGTGATCTTCTGTCTCAGCGCCGCGTGGATTTCGATTCTGACAAAATCGAGAGGATTGTCCAAGCGACGCTTCCCGTCCTCGTTACTGACTTCCATCCACCTTTCGCCAATCACGGCGAGCAGCACGTCGCACTTGCTTACCTGCTCGCTCAAATAGGTTTTAAAGTTGGCGCCGAGCGGAATCGTATGGACATCGAACACGACGGAATCCGCACCAAAATGAGAAATGAGCCTGTCGTAGATCGCGTGCGCGGCATACGCGCTGTCGACGCGTCGGTACGAGATGAAGATTTTTGGTAGCACGCTGGTACCCCACAAGACTCGATTGCACGGCTCGCCCCTGGTAGTTTCGCCTCGTCCGTCGCGCGATTCAAGCCGACGGACAGCGGACGGACAAGACACAGCACACGGTCCCGCCAGTGCCGCGCGGCTGGAACGGGCGGCACGGGCTCTCAACACCGAGTCAGATTGCGGCAGGTGCCATGGCCCTGGTCATGCGCGCGGCGTCGGTGATGCCGAGCTGAAGCATGAGCTCTGTTCCTTTCTGCGCGTGCGCCAATCCGTCTTCGTCCTGAACAAGCTCGCCTAACCGACGATAAGCTGCGGCCGCGTGTAAGTACATGCGCGCGCGTTCAAGGCCAATCGCGGCTTGGCCGAAATGCGCGACGGCTTGTGCCTGCTGGCCTTCCACCGTTGCGATTCCACCGTCGAGCAATTCGGCGATCGCGGTGGCCCAGTCGGCTTTCTCCTTACGCAGCCGGTGGACAATACGCTTGGCTGGGCCGGTCCCGACCGCGGCGTCGGCGGCGGCGGCCGCAACGGCAGCACGGCCTTGAACCTGCAGGAAATCAATCCTTACCTGCTCAACCCAGCTGAGCATCGACCGTTCATAGTCGGTCCAGCGGTGGGCGATCCGCTGCCACGCGATCATGGGTTGATCCACGTAAAGCTCCAGAAACGTGCTGCCGAGCAGCCAGTTATGATGCTGGACGAAGAACCCTTGGTCCGATAGCAGTTCTTCTTCATCTGCCAGCCGCTGCCTTGCTTCGCCGGGTTGGTCTGCGCTAAGGAGCACGTATGTCCGCACCACCGAGCCGAAGTTGAGCGTGCCGAACAGATCGTCATTCTCCTGGGCGATTCGCAATAGGGCGGGTTGCCTGCGCGTGAGTTCCGCAATGTTCCCTTCGTACATCAAGGCCCACATGGCGAAGGTCTGGGCCGTATCGAGTTCCCAGGCCACATCGTGGCAATCAGGATGGGACAGGTGGCGTGTTGCGCGATCGCATGACCGGTGCGCGGCCCTCCAGCGCCCGTGAAGATGGGCCGTCACCCCACGCGCCAACTCGCGTTTCGCTTTGCCGTACGGTCCGCCTTCATGACGCGCGACCTGGCGCATCTTGTGCAAGAAGCGGGCGACCTGCCTGCGGCTGCGTCGGCCGGTTGTGGCTGAATGGGCGGCTTGCGCTGCCAATGCGCGCGTCAAGTACTCCGGCACACCTGCGGCGAGTGCCAGCCGCAAGTTCCGCGTCACATATGCCGACGCGACGACGGGATCGACAACATTCAATCCGGCTGCGGCAGACCAGGAATAATCGAGCAGTTTTCGCTGTCGTGGCGTGAGCGAAGCGGGGTCCGCCGGCGCGGATCGCAGGCTGGTAAGTGCCAACTTGGCTCGTTGCAGCAGCAGCGACCAGAGGGCTTGGCTCCGTGTCTGCGGGAGCGGCATGCCCACATCATCCAGGACCGTTTTGATTGCCGTCAATCCTTCGTTGATATGCCCGCTGGTGAGATAACGGAGGGCAGCCTGGCAACGCCAGTCAAGTGCTCGGTCGCCGTGGGCGCGATCGGCGGCGAACTGAAATTGGGCGGCGGCATCCGCGCCTCGCCCTGCGCTGGCCAAGGCTGCAGCCAGTCCGATTCTCAGTTCAATCTCCTGTTCGGCATCCGGATCCAAGCCCTCGAGTGCCTCCTGGTAAAGCTCGACTGCTTGTGTGAAGGCAAGCTGCTGGTTTGCCTCTTGGGCGGCGACCCAGGCATAGCCGGCCGCTTCGTTGCGTTTTCCGGCACGCCTAAGCAAGCGAGCGATGAACTCCGGGTCGTCGAATTCACCGGATGCCAGCGCGACTCGGGCCAGGCGTTCAGATCCCTCGGCCATTCGCGCGGCGTCGATTCGCGCCAACGCCGTTTCGCGAATCCGATCATGGTAGGCTTCCACGTGGTCCGTGGCCGCTCCGCCGACCTGACGCACAAAACGCTCGACCAGCAAATTGCGTAGCATCAATGAAGGATGCTCCGTCGAACCGGTCGCCTGATAGACAAGTTGGCTGGAAACGGGCCTTCCGGCGATGGCCACCAGTTCCACAAACGCACGCTGGTCCGTAGGTAATCGCTGAATCCGACTCCAAAGCACTTCTTCCAACGAACGGTGCGGTACATCGCGCTCGTCCATGTCCTGTGCCAGGATCTTGACGAAAAGCGGGTTGCCGGCCGCTTCCATGGCCAGCGCAGCGGCACGTTGACGTGCCTCGACCGTTTCGCAACCAACGAGTTGCTCAGCGAGTTGCAGCGTCTCTTCGTCGTCGAGTGCATCGATGGCAATTTCAATTTGGCGCGCAAATTCCCGTTGATGGCGCTCGGGCTGCTCCTTTTCGCGAATGGCGCGAATACAACGGCTTGCCGCAGCTTCGCTGCCGTCGCGGAAAGCCGCAATCAGCAGACAGCGTACGGGGGTCGGCTGACGGGTTAATTGTTGAAAGAGGGCAGCCGTGTCTCCGTCACCCCAATGGAGATCATCGACAAAGATGATCAACTGCTCGCGCAGCGCCAGCCTGGCCAGCGTTTCTCCCAGTGCAGCGAGACCGCGGCGTCGCATCTCCTGCGGATCGGGAGTTCGTTCTTCAGCGGGCCGGAACGCATGCCGCACCGCCGGGACGTCTTCGAGGACGGGAAAAATGCGGCACAGGGAATTCAAGTCCAGCGGCACCAGCGCTTCGGCCTGGGCCATCGGCTCACGGCTCCAGTAGCGGGCCAACGCGTCAACCACACCATCGAAACCTTTGTAGGGAACCGACTCGTTTTCGTAGCAGCGCCCGCGCAGCACGACGTAGCGGCTCTCCGACCGAGCCAACTCGAGGAATTTGTCAACCAGCGCCGACTTGCCCGTACCCGGAGGTCCGCTTACGAAAGCGGTCGTCGCGATTCCCGCATGGACCTGCTGGAGGGCATCTTGCAAGTTGCTTAACGCACTCGAGCGGCCTACCCAAACTCGTTTCGTCGCCTGGGGGGCCGATGCGCTACCGAGCCTTGCGAGAATCTCCGCGCCGCGCGGTCGGTTTTCGGGCAGCGGGTCGAGCAGGGCGCAGCACAGGTCATTCAGCGTCTGGGGGACATCCGCATTGAGATCGCGGGGGGCGGGCCGGGAGTCGCTCATCTTCTTGGCAAACAACTCCGAGAACGTCGGTGCCTCAAACGGCAAGGCCCCTGTCACGGCTTCAAAGATCAGGACGCCCAAACTATACCAATCGCTCTGATAGGAAAGCTGTTGGCCGGCATGTTGTTCCGGCGACATATAGAAGGGGGTGCCGGCGCGCTCCTGCATCGAGTTGCGATAGACGTCATCTTGAGGGTTAACGTCGACCGCCAGCCCAAAATCAACAAGCACGACACGATGATCCAAAGTGACCAAGACGTTGCTGGGCTTGATGTCGCGATGCAACTTGTTCGCTTGGTGCAGTGCCATGATCCCTTCGGCGATCTGACGGATGGCATGCTCCAGGCGGCCTTCGTCATAGCGCAGGACGTTGTCGCTGTCCTGAGAATCGAAGCTGCCGCGAACATAGTCCAGGAAGCCCATCCCATGCACCAGCTCCATCGTGAAGTAAGGTGGCGATTCGTGCGTATCGAGCTCGATCAGGCGGATCAGGTTGGGATGCGACAATTCGGCGAGTGAGCGAAATTCGTCTCTTAGCGCGCGAATCGCGGCCTGACTGACGTGGAGCAACCGTTTGAGCGCGACGGTCGTCTCAGAATCGCGATGCCGGGCCTCGAACACGACACCCATGCCGCCCCGCCCTAATTCCGGCCCCAAGACAAAGTCGCCCAGGGTCTCCGGCGAGCTCGTATCGTCTCGAAGCTCCGTGTCAGCAAGAACGGGATTCTGCGCGGAGCGAGTCACGCGTGTCTTGCCGTCGTCGTCGGTACTCATCGTTTTCGCGCGTGGATTAGCATGACGGCGCCTTCGTACGTTTCAGGCACTTCTCGGAGGATCTCGAACCCTGCTTGTCGTGTCCACTCACGGTACTCATCGCGCGTGTGGCGGAGGGCAATACTCTTTTCGATCTGGCGATTGGCCTCTTCGACTTTGGCGAAATCGCTTTTCAAGTCGTTGTATTGTCCCGTCTCCTCAAGATGTTGCCTGATTCGCATTAGCAACGGATCCAGACGAGTTTGCGAATGCGTCGTGGAAAATCCCAGCACACCGCCGGGCTTGAGAAGTCGAGCTGCCTCCTGCAGGCAATCCAGCGGGTCGCTGACGGCGAAGAGCACGTTCACCATGATGGCGGCGTCGAACTGGTTCGCCTCCAGGCACTCCAGATGTTCGACGGACGTCTTGACCAGGTTCACGCGTAACCGGTCAAAGTCCTTGGCTCGGAATCGGGCCAGCATTCCCAGATTGTTTTCCACCGCAGTGACGCGATGGTGCCGCTCGGCCAACAGTTGGGTCCCGTTACCCGTTCCGGCACCCAGGTCGAGAACATCCAAGGGGCCTTCCGGAACGACATCAGCGACTTCACGGATCAGTTGATGATAAGGAGGAAACGCAGACAGCACACGGTCATATGACGCGGCGTAGACGCTCCACAGCTTTTCCTTCTGGCACTCTTCGCACAACTCCCTGAGAAACCCTTCCCACTCAATCTCACGAATTAGCAGCGCCACGGCCCAGCCGCGCGCGTTGCCGTCAGCATCGTGCATTTGCGTAGCCAGCTTGGTGCAACTGGCCGTGCCATATCTCGCCGTCCGGAAGCGAATGGGTTCGGTGTCGACGTACGGGATGTGATCACGAGCGACCTTCTGAGTAAACTTGTCCGCGTGCTCAATGACTTGATCAAAGTTGTCCAGCCGGGCGATCAATCCTTTGACATGATGGCCACGAAGTTTCCGCGCCACGTGGCCGAAGATCAATTCGAACGCGATATTCCAGTCCAGGATTCGGAGGTCGTTGTCCAGGTAGTAGGTCGGGGTTGTGAAATGTACTGCCTGGTCGAGCAGGGGCAGCAGGTCGACGTACCATGCGCCATGCTGAAGCCGTGGTTTTTCGTCACCATGAACGGCGGGGCTCGCGGCAATCCGACGCCTCGCCAAGATGGAATCTGTCAACAGCTCGCTGTCGGGCTCCGGCGCTTCGCTGCCGTGGCCGCCGGAAGGTGACCGATGAGAAGGACCCGGATCAGCGACGGCGACAAAAGCAATCAGCCCGGCATTCAAGGTGGTGCCAACCGCGAACAACCCGATCCCCAGCCACAGGTCTGGACTCCGTAGCAGGACGACGATTGTCACGGCCTGAATTCCCACCAGCGCCAGCGCATAGAAAATCAGTGGCTTCTTGATTGCGCCGAGGCCCGGGACCATCCGATACAAGACAGAAGCCGAGCCCACTTGTTGCTTTGATGAAGGGCTGTCGGACAAGGCGGAAATCCTCGCTGCGGTCGGGTCGGACGCTGCTGATCGAGCTTGCTACGCTGGGTGATGGGATACCGCGTGACCGGCTTGTTCAAGCCTTAGCTCCATGGGAACCATGGTCTTCTTGACGTAGATGACCGGCCGTGCATCCGCCTCAAATACCCTGAACCCCATTTTGGAATACAGGCTCATATGCAATGGCAGGCATTCAAGGAACAATCGCTCGATCCCGGCCTTACGCGCTTCGTCGATCGCGGCCCGCGTCAGCTTGCTGGAAATGCCCGCACCTCGAAAATCGTTGGCTACAATAATGCGGCTTAACTCGCCGCATGAAGCTCCATGAAAGATTTCCGGCGAGAGGAGCTTCCTCACCGAATGAAAAATAGGCAGCGTCAAGCTTAAGGGCTGATTGATGCTACGCGACAAGATCGGATCCGACTGTGCCAACTCGTCGGTCCACTGCTCAAACGTTTGCATGGTGGCCCACTCGGCATGCTTGGGCGACAGCGGCATCAGTGCCAAACGCGCCGTGCCGACGAGGTGCTCCCGTCGGTTCGGCTGGCGAAGGAAAGCTCCCAGGTGGATGGCGTTCCGATCATTCCAATTGATTTCCAATCCCGAGGGTGCTCGTTCGATCTCCGGTTGGAGGTACCCCATCACCGTATAAGCCTCGTGACGAAGTCTGAAGTACGCACTCAGTTCGGCTTTGTTGCTGATGCGGCGAATCTGGATTGGCAACTGCTGTTTCTGTTTGCGTGGCGGCAACATGAAACCCAGCTTTGCAGCGCAAAGTGCCAGCGCGTGGCGGAATTCGTCACGGGTGCAGTCGGCAGCAACGGTGCGGTCGATGTCGACAACCCGCTGTGGCGACTTCATCACGGCGATGGTGGCGAACAAACCATCGACGATCAGTTCCTTGGCAAACGACTTGGGAAGATAGGTCCAGGTTTCATCTTGTAAGACTTCGCCTTCAACGAGATCGTCCGAAATGAGAATCGCACAATTCTCGGGTCGATGGTCAATCTCGTGGCGAAACCAGCGGTACGTCTCGTGATCATCGTTGTGTACGACAACTTCGGTGCGATACCCGGACGGCAGGAAACCCGTCCCTGGTAACTCGTTCAGATGCTTCAGAAGGCGAGCCTGTAAACCGGGCTCCTTAACTCGCAGCACAATGAAGAACTGCCGCCTATCATGCATCGCTGCTGCCTCGGGAGGTGCTCAACATCG
>JAUIHJ010000807.1 GCA_030432015.1 bacterium | reverse complement strand
TGTTCCTCCATGTCGATCTGCGGCGCGCCGGTCTCGTCGTTGGGGCGGCGGCGCAGAATCCGGATGTTGCGCTGGCCGTAGTCGACCGCGACGTAGGTATCGGATTGGAAGAAGCGGATCTTGCGCTCGCGCTTCAACGCCACGCGACTCGCCGTCACGTTGGCAATCGTGCCGCACGAGAAACGCAGCCGGGCGTTCGCGATGTCGACACGATCCAACAGAGGTTTTGGGCCGAGTCGCCACAAACGCGAAGATCGCAACTCATGCCCTTCTTCTGGAATGTGATCGCCCGCCACGGACAAGTATTCGGCGACGTCAACGCGAACAGCATCGTTCGAGTGACCAATGGCCGCTATTTTTCTTATCCAGGCTACCACGAGATACTATGCGGTTTCGCTGACGAAGCCATCGATTCCAATGCGAAACGCCCCAACCCCAATATCACAGTCCTCGAATGGTTTAACCAAAAGCCGACGTTTCGAGACCGCGTCGCCGCGTTTGGTTCCTGGGACGTCTTCCCATACATCTTGAATCAGCGTCGAAGTGGCATTTATGTGAACGCTGGATGGCAAGATCTGACGGTCTTCAACGACGAGCAAGAAAAGCGGCATTTGAATCGACTGGCAAATGACTTGCCACGAACCTGGCCCGGCGTTCGTTACGATGCGATCACGGCGCGTGGTGCGATCGAGTACTTGAAAGCCAAGCGACCTCACATCCTCTACGTCGCCTTGGGCGAGACGGATGACTGGGCGCATGATGGCCGGTATGACCTGTATCTGGATGCCGCGTATCGGTCCGATCGATCCATCAAGCAACTCTGGGACGTGTGCCAGCAACTTGATGATTACCGAGGCAAGACGACGCTCATTTTGACGACCGACCACGGTCGAGGTGACGATCGTGTCGGCTGGAAGAGTCACGGTGCATCAATTCCCGGTGCCGAGAACATCTGGGTCGCGTTGATCGGTCCTGACACCACCTCGCTTGGCCTCCGCACGGACACCAGTGCTACGCAGTCGCAGATTGCCGCCACGGTCGCCGGGTTATTCGGCGAAGACTTCGCTGCCACCGATGCCAGAATCGCGCCACCGTTGCCGGGAACCGCTGGAGCGATGCCATAGCGTCCGCACAATCGAGGTCAACGGCAACACAAAATCGCGGCCGGGCCGATCGCACAAACCCAACGCGTCTGCGGTGAGGGTGAAAGACCTCCGGCATGAGACGGCTTGCCTGTGATCAGACGTGTCCGAATCAGGGGCCGGCAAACCAAGCGTTGAGATAGGTCAGCATCCAGTGACGCGGGGCTGGCGAGGTGAATTGCCCCAGGCCTCTGCAACGCGCGACTTCCTCGATTCTACTCTTGTTCGTCTCGCGCCTGCTGCTTCTTTTCATCCAGGGCTCGTTTCTCCGCCGCAAGCCGATTTTTTCTGGGGGCATCGGCTTGAACCATCGCGCACTGGGGATGGACACCTCCCCGAGAATACGATCGTTTTCCGCAAACCGAGCAGATTTTGCCAAGGCGGTCACCAGGATTTGGAATCGGTTTCTTTTCGCTCATGAGATGGTTATCCGCGATCGTTCGCCGCACCCAGTTCCCAATCGTCCGCCAACCGGTCTTGGATTGTCGATCACATCATCCTTTCTTAGTTCGAATCGCCATCGCGGCACACGCCAGCCTGCGGCAGCAGAAGAGGGTGTTGAATCACGTCGGTCATCGCGGCGCTTGACGCTCACCTCGACACCGCTTGCCGCAGCCCAGGATCGTGGGTCAAGAAAACCGTTCCACGCTGGAAAGCTCGGCAAGCGAGCACAGGAAACTCACACGGAAACCTCCTCCACTCGATAGGCAGCAGCGTTCTGATCGAGAATCAGGTGGTGCGTGACGGTCACATGTGCCGCACGATTCTCTTGGGCCTCCAACACGGCCTCTGCCGTAGCGGCATGCAGCAACGTTTCATTCGGTCCGTTGGCGTCAACCACCACGAGCCTCAGACCCGCATCCGCGGCGTCCGCTGCCGTTCGCAGGAAGGCTTTGACAAGCGGATACGGCGTTAGCGCCAATCGATCATCACTGCGAAACTTGTCGTAGTGCCCCTTGTCGGAAAATCCAAAAATTGGCGTGCCCTCAAACTCCGCCGAGCGTTCGATTTTCGGTCCGCTACGGCGACTCCCATCCATCAAGACATAGAGCGGTATTGCGGCAACGATGGCAGTGGTACTCATGATGAATCCTTCTCTCCTTCATTCGCCTTCTTGACCGGGGGTCTTGGTGCTCCACCCCCGTCAGGCGGGCGTGGCGGTTTGGCGGTTGGATTGAACAAAGCAGCATTGGCACCGGGTTCTCCAGGGCGCCCCCGTTGGGAATGAGGACGGCGTTTTGCGTAGAGGTATCCCTTGCGAAACGCGATGGCGATGGCCGCGGGTATCTCGGCTTCGGCGAGCACCAGCAGCGCGCGTTTGGCGGCGACATCAACCTTCATCTCTTGTTCGTACGCGACGGCCTCAGCGCGACGCAACTCGGCACTCGCGCGGGCCATGCGAGTGTCGGCCTCGGCTTGATCGATCTGCAACCTCGCTCCAATGTTTTCTCCGACGTCAATTTCAGCGATGTCGATCGAAACAATCTCAAAGGCCGTATGCGCATCCAACCCTCGGCTCAGCACCCCCTTGGAAATGCGGTCCGGGGTTTCCATCACCGCCATGTGCGTCGGGGCAGTTCCAATCGCGGAAATAATGCCTTGGCCGACGCGAGCAATGATCGTTTCCTCGGTCGCTCCTCCGATCAATTGATCCAGATTCGTCCGGACGGTCACGCGCGCGCGGACGCGCAACTCAACGCCATTTCTCGCGACGGCACTCAACGTCGTCTTGCCGGTTCGCTGGGGCGCGGGACAGTCGATGACCTTGGGGAAGACGCTGTTACGGACCGCATCCAACACGTCACGGCCGGCCAAATCGACTGCCGCGGCGCGGTCGAAGTCCAAATCAATGCCCGCACGATGCGCGGCGATGATGGCTCGAATAACATGCATGACATCGCCTCCCGCCAGAAAATGTGCCTCGAGGCGGGCCGTGCTCATGCCTCGATCGCGACCGATGTCCAGCCCCGCCTGGCTGCCCATGATCTTGGCAGTGACGATCAGACCCGGCTTGACCTGACGAAAGCTCATGCCGATCAAGCTGAGCATCGGTACGTCCGCGTCAGACATGTACGCCTGAAACCACAGTTTGCCGTAGGCCATCAGCGCCAACAGCAACACCACGAAGAAGATGATCGCGAAGACCCCGACGCCCAAGCCGAGCAGGCCCCAGAACTCGAAGTCGCGCGCGGGTTCTTCGACGGG
>JAUIHJ010000048.1 GCA_030432015.1 bacterium | reverse complement strand
CTGTTGGTCGCGTGCAGTGGAGCTCGCTGGATGACCGTGGCGAGTTCGTCCGTGGCGATCACGTCCGAATTGACGGGCAACGATGGCGGGGACGCCACCACGGCGCCACGGCCGTTGTCATTTCGGAGACTGCATCGCGACGAGACGGGCGCCGTGCAGAGCTTGAGCTTTGTGCTTACGCTGCCGCTGTTCGTGATGGTCATGTTGTTCATTGTTCAGCTAAGCCAGATCACGATCGGTCGCCTGGCGGTTGAATACGCTGCGCTGGCGGCGGCACGCTCGGCGGCGGTTTGGATTCCTGCCAACATGGGTGACCGTTTTGAGACGGAGAACCGCATCAGTTCCTACGTCGACATGGGTGAAATCACGGACGACCGAGGCCAGACGTATCGTCGGTATCGGATTGAATCGGGGAGCCCTAAGGTTGAAAAGATCCGTCTGGCGGCCGCCATGGCCCTGATGTCGATTTGCCCATCGCGGGATGTCGGGTCAACGCGTCATCCGACCGACGCGCTGGAGTTGGCGTATCGCGCTGTTTCGCCGACCGCCGCTGCAAACCCGCGGGTGCCGGCGCGACTTCGCAATAAATTTGGATATGCCCTGGACAATACGTCCGTGATGATCGAGGTGCGGCACAAGCAGACCGAGCCACCTTTGATGACGTATGACATCGGGTCGCGCCGCGAAGAGTTTGCGTTCAACGAAATCGGCTGGCAGGACCAGATTTTGGTTACGGTGACACACGACTTTTCGTTACTGCCCGGGCCTGGCAGGTTGTTGGCTCGGCAAAGGCCGGTTCGCGATTCCAACGGCGACGTGGTCGCCGAAGACCGGGTGGCGGATCGGGTGACCCGCCGTCGTGGCACCTATGTCTATTCTCTCGACGCGACGTTGCGGTTAAATAATGAGGGCGAAAAGTCGGTCGCTCGCTATGTTCAGCCGTACATTCCCCTGCCAGCGGTCGGGCCGTTGCCGGCGGAGGGGCCTCCGCCAACGGACAGACCCTTGTTCGCGAAGGGAGGGACGGAATGATCGACGGAGTCACTGCCTACTGCCGCGGGTTGATGCTGCGGGTACATCGTGACCAGGAGGGTTCGATCAGCATTGTCTCGGTGTTTGGGCTGATGTTGCTGGTCTTTCTGCTCGGCCTGGTCATGAACGCCGGGCGGCAGATCGACCAGAAGGTCAAGATGCAAAACGCGGCCGACGCGGCGACGTACGCGGGAGGTGTGGTTGCGGCGCGGGGAATGAACACGCTCGCCTTCACCAACCATTTGCTGTCCGACGTCTTCGCAATCACGGCATTTTTTCGCGAAGGGTACGAACGAAATGCGGAGCAGATGTCGTATCCGATTCTGGATAACTGGGCGCGCGTCGCACCGGCCTTCATCGGGTCGGAGTTCACGCGATTTGATCAGTTGGGCATCGCAATCGAAGAGAAGGTGCCGCGGGAACGAGAGATGGTCTTCACGTTCAGCGAATGGGCCTACGCGGCTGCCGAGATCATGCTGCCCGTGTTCGAGACGATTCTGGCGGAGCGGATGATCCCCGAGTTTCAGCGTGCCTTGGTCGAATCGACCCCGCGCCTGGCACAATATGCGACAGATGAAGTCGCACGGCGACATGGCCAGGCTTGGCCGCGACCGACTGAATTGCGGGGCGTGCTCTGGCGCACGGTGGCGGATCCCGTCGGTGGGGTCAGTGAATATGGGCGCCGCACCATGCCCGTTGTCGACCCGGTGATGGATGAAGTTCCGAATCAAGAGGAGTACCGCGAGGACGCCCGTGAACAGCGTTCCGACCTAGCGCACGAATACCTGCGACGCTGGAACAACGAGTCAATGCAGGCCTTTGACGACTACGGCAAAATGTCGCAGTTTGCCAACCTGTGGCGGATCTTCACGTGCGGGCAACTCCAGCGACTGTTGGTGGACGAGTACCCCGAAACGAACCTGCCGTTTCAGATTCGCCATCAATTAAGTGACGTGTTCGACGTCAATGGGCATCTCGAACAGGACTTCATGTTCGTCGGCGTTGTCTACCGTGAAAAGATCGATGACCGGATTCCCGGCATCTATCAGAACCCGGTTGAGCACACCAGCACCGCGTATGCGCAAATCATGATGTTTGTTCCGCAGGCCCGGCTGATCAAAGTGACATTGAATCCGGGCGCCCCAAGCAGCTCGGGTGGACCGGGAGACACCGGCGGCGGGATTCCCGGGGAACAGATTCCCATTCCCATCGGTGGCCTGCGGGGGCCCGTCGGCGCGATGCGAGGGCCATCGACGACTGCCTGGCAAGCCGGACCCGGCAGCGACGATCCAGGTCGCGACGACCCAGGCAGCGATCAGGATGACGCCACGGACGACGAAGAACGACCCTGGATTGTGCGGCGTCAGAGTGGTCAGTGGTTCCCATCGACTTGGGACTTGGTCACACAAAACTGGACCGTTCAGCTCACGCCGGCAACGAGTGGTGCCATTCCTGAGATCCTCAGCCTTCAGCCTTACGTCAATCACATGCCAGCGTACGTACTCCCTGACTTGACTTCTCTATCGAGCGAAGATTTACAGTGGCTCAGTCATCACTAACCATCGGGCGCGGCATCCGTATCGCCCAACGCCGGCCAGTGCTGGCGTCGCGTGCAACCCACGCGGATCGACCGGCAGCGCCGGGAGTCCGGGCGGGGCGGCGGCGTGTTCGCCGGCGCGGCTTAGCGCCGTTGGAATTGGTGATGTGGCTGCCGATTCTCTTGTTCGTGATGGCGCTAATGGTCAATTTTGGCACCTTCGCGACGTGGCGGGTGCGGGGCGAGGTTGTCTCGCGACATGCCGCGTGGCGCACGCGGTGGCCACGGACCGGCATCGACGAGGGTCGCCAGCGACCAGCCTGGCCGTTGAATGCGGAAATGCGGATCGAGCCCGCCGACCAGATCGTCCAACTGGATGACCCGCAGATCAATGCGCCGGTTGTCCGCGGCCCGCTGCCGAACGGGTTTTTCGTCTACCCGGTTCTGGATCCCGATCGCATCGGCGCTTTTCAAGGCGTTGCGGCGGTCCAGCGCGAGTATCCGCTGTTGCCTCGGCTGGGCGACTTCGATAGTGGCGATATCGATAGCCCGTTGTTGGACCTCAAATGGCAATCGGCGCTCATGGGAATTCCCAATCGATTTCGCCGAGTCAAGATCTTGTATGAATTGCCTCGTACGGCCGCGGCGTTGCCACGGGCGTTTGCCTCCGCCGTGCAGCGCACCGTAGCGATTCCGCACTACACCGGCCTGCGTGTCCTTGATCGCGATGAAGATATTTTGCGGTACACCGGTAGCTACGTAGATTTTCACCCGCGGACGGGCGGCGGTTGCGAATTGGACCTGGAATCGGTGTATGCGAACCATGTCGAACGGCTGGTCGATACGCGTGGCGCGGGAGGTCGGATCCGGTTGGGCGAGATCAGCCGACTCCCCAGACGGATGACGGGTTACTTCTTGAGCATGTACCAGCGGCGATGGAACCAATTGGAGAGCGAACTCAACGGCATGCCGCCTCCGTCGCCACGTCGTCGCGCAGAGATCCAAGCGGAAATGGCAGAGCTACGTCCGAAGATCGACCAATTGGAAGCCTACCAGGCTCGGCTGGGACAGATCGAACGCGATCTAGCCCAGCGTGCCGCTGGAGAAATCCCGTAGCACTCCCCTGAACACACCGATCACGCATGTCGTCCAACGTGCAGACCGCCAACCCTTTTGCCTATAACCACCTCGTCCGCTGCACTCATGCAAATGGTCCACCAACCACAGGAAACGCGTCGCGCCGCCTCCCGGATTGCCGGGTTGGCAACCAACGTCCTGGCCAGTGGTTTGATTCTAATTCTGGGTGTGGCGGGCGGGCAGCAGGCGCTGCGCTGGTGGTCCGCCGTCAGGCCGACTTCGGCGACCGATTCGTGGTCCCAGGCGATGGGGTCACCTGTGATTGGGCCAGCGAGTGCCGAGCGTCCCCGGCCGACGGCAGGCCGCACGCCTTCCGCCAGACGCCATCACTTGACATTCGGCGATGACGCGCTGTTAGCAACACGCACGGAGTTGCACGGGAGCGTCCCACAGGTGTTGACGCAGCTTCGCGACGATTGCCGGTCGATTGCCCAACGCATCGAACGTGTCCGTCGCAGCCCCGGGCCCGCGGAACGGCACCTGCTGGCGCGGATTCGCCACCAGAAACCGGTCGAGTCCACAAAACGCTGGCGGATGTACCAGATCGAGACTCCCGTGCCGATGGTGGTCACGGTACTCGACCAGCCCGCGCCGTTGGCAGCGGACGAAGTACCGCGGCGCGACATTGCTCCGCCGGAGAGCCGCGTGGTATCCTGGGGTCTGGCGCTGCCTGCCGTGGCGGACGTCGCCGCGGCATCGGACCGCTGGACGCTGTTTACGCTGACGGCGGAAACCCCGCGACCAGGTTCATTTGCCTTGCAGCGCGTTCTGCCCGTGCCGCCGCAATGTCAGCGGACCATGTCGTTGCAATCGGAGGCGGGGGCGTTGATGGTCGGCTTTCGCGGAACCGGTCGACTGCTTGCCTGGCGCACGTATTATGACGCCCAGTTGGCCGGCCCGGAGTGGACGCCCACGTCCGGCTGGCGCCACGACGGTCCAATCTGGCAGCGCAGTTTTGTGAGTCAGCGCGACGGCCGTCTCGATGTGCAATTGATTGACGAGGCTGACGGGTTGCTCAGCGGCTTACTGATGTCCGCGCCGCCGCAGGGCGTCGCCAGGGAGAAATGAATCATGAAAGGTGCGCCGGGAATTGTCGTGGCGATCTTCTTGGGTCTGTTGGGCGCGGTGCTGAACTGGGTCTACCTGGATGCCAAGACGAAGGATGTCGATAGCGTTTCCTTCCTGGGGGTTCGAGAAGGGGCGTCGATTCAGGTTGGCGAACCGTTTCGGCATCAGCATTTCATCGAGGTCCGCATCCCTCGCATGCATGCCAGGCACCTGGAGGACTTTGTGTACCTCTACAAGGACGAAGCCACCATTGTGGGCACCCGTGCGACTCAGGCCTACCGAGGTGGTGAACTCATTCATCGTGAAGATTACGTCACACCGTCTTCCTCGCTGGCGTTGAAGAAGGACGAAATGTTGTTCTGGATCTCGGTTGATCCGCGGAGCATCGTACCGGAGTTGATCGTGCCGGGCGATCGCATTCGCTTTGACTTTCCCAACGTCAATCGGTCCGTCACACGGTCGGCTTTGGAAGCCGGACTGGAACCGGCCGTTGTGCCGCAAGCCTTCGAGGAGATTGGGCCGTTCACGGTCAAGACCTTGGGCAACCGACTCGGCCGCGTCGAGGTGATGCGCGCGAATCGCCAATCTCCCGCGCAGGAGCAGAAGATCGGAATCGTAATCAATCAGACCGATGCCGAAGAGTTGGCCCGCTTCGACAAGCTCCGAGAGCGGGTTCTCACCGGCGACTATCGCAATGTCGGCGTGACTTTGCTATCACGAAACTGATGGGCGGTGCGATGAAGATCTGGTTTAACAAGGTCAACGAAAGCCGTCGCACGATGGTCGAGCTCGATGGGGCGGAAATTCAGCTCGGCCGAGAGGCCGGCAACCATATTGTGTTGAAGAGTCCGCTGGTCTCGCGGCGGCACGCGGTTGTCCGCCGACTGGATGGCGACCAGCTCGAATTGGAGAACGTTGGCGTCAATAGCTGTCTGGTGGGCGATTCCGAAGTGCTGGGGGGCGAACGCGTCACGTTTTCCAGTTCGGTGAAGGTTCGCATCTGGCCCTACACGATCAGCTTTGATGCGGACGTCACGACCGCGGTCTCGCGAGCTGAATTAGAGGCCCATCTTCGTGCTCAGATTGCGGATCTGGAATTGCGAATTCACAAGAAGCTGATCGAGCGTCTGGATCTGTACGATCTGGAGACGACGCGCGGCGGGCAGGCCGAGAGCATCCTGTTATTGGAAAATAACATCGAAGATGTGGCGCGCGAGTTGAATTTGTTTGGTGACGAAAACGCCGTGCTGATTGAAGAGATCTGTGGCTTGGCGCTCCGCGACCATGCCATCAACCAGCTGATCATGGAGACCGGCAGCGACGACGTGTTTGACCTTGCCGCGTTGACCTCAAATGAATTCGACGTGCCTGCCACATTGGTCCCGGAACGCGAGACCGAATTACATAGCCTGCTGCAGTTCGCTCGCGAAAAACTCGACCTGGAACAATTGCCCGACATCAGCAGCAAGATCCACTGCATTGAAGAGAAATTTTCCGGGGTATTCAACCAGCTGCGGCCGCACCTGCACGACCAGCTTTGTCGCTACCTTGTCCTGCGGATGCTGAAGAAAGATCTGAAGGACATTGTCTTTGGCTTCGGCCCCTTACAGGATTTGCTGCGAGCTCCCACGATCACGGAGATCATGGTCGTGCGGAGTGACCAGATTTATGTCGAACGGGACGGCATTATCGAAAAATCCGGACGCCGGTTTATCTCGGAGAAGGTGACCGAGTCGATCATCGAGCGGATTGTGGCTCAGGTAGGTCGGCGGATCGACAAGAGCCAGCCGCTGGTTGATGCACGGCTTCCGGACGGTTCACGGGTGAACGCGATCATTCCGCCATTGGCGGTGTTCGGCCCTTGCCTGACGATTCGTAAATTTCCAATCCAGCGGCTGACGATGGACGACCTGATCGACTTCGGCAGTATCACTCGTGCGGCGGCCACGTTTGTTCGGGCCGCCGTGATTGATCATCGCAGTGTCCTGATCAGCGGCGGCACAGGATCCGGCAAGACCACGATGTTGAACGTTTTGAGCAGCTTCATTCCGTACAAAGAGCGGATCGTGACGATCGAAGACACGTGCGAGCTGCGCATGCATCAAGAACACGTGGCCGCGTTGGAGAGCAAACCGCCCAATGTCGAAGGCGTGGGGGCATACACGATTCGCGACCTGGTCAGGAACTCGCTGCGGATGCGGCCCGATCGGATCATCGTGGGTGAATGCCGCGGCGCCGAAGCACTTGATATGGTGCAAGCCATGAACACGGGCCATGCGGGATCAATGACCACCGTGCATGCCAACAGTTCCCAGGAAGTCATCGAGCGGCTGGAGTTGTTGATGTTGATGGGTGCGGAATTGCCGGTCAGCTCCATTCACCGGCAGATCGCTTCGGCCATCGACGTGATTGTCCACATTGACCGTCTGCCGTCCGGCAAGCGGGTGGTCACGCAGGTTTCGGAAGTGACCGGTGTGCATCCCGTGACGACCGACGTCATGATTACGGATATCTTCGATCGGCGGAATGGCGTTAGCCTGCAACCGACGGGATACATGCCATCGTTTATTGACTCGTTGGTCGACCAGAAACTTCTGGAGTTGGAATTTTTGTACGGTCACAGCGAGGGCCGGAATGGTGCCAGTCCCAAGAACTCACTCCCTGCGACGGCGCGTCGCGGTACGTTGCCGCCAACCGAGCGAGGTGATTGACGCCCATGGATCTGATGCCCTTCGCCTGCTGCGCGGCCACCGGGATTTGTGTGGCGGGAATCGCCTTCGCGAATCTGGATAACTATGCCCGCGCGATCGACTTTGTGGAACGCGACTTGGCAGGACGTTTGCGCAGCTTGCGGGCCTCCACAAGACACGTTCGTCGCTGGATCAATGCCTGGCTGGCCATCGTCCTGGCGACACTGCTGACCATGTGGATTGGCTTCGATGCGCTGGTGTTTGCCCTCTGTGCGGCCTTGCTGATGTGTGCCGGTCCCTGGTATCTGGTGCGACGTTTATCCGCGGCTCGACGTCAGAAGATCGAAGATCAGTTAGCCGATGCGATGGTGATGTTCTCCAGTGCAATTCGCGCGGGGCTGTCCATTCCCCAGGCTTTGGAGTTGCTGGCGGTCGAATGTCCACGGCCGATCAGCCAGGAATTCACCCAGATTTCCGGCGCGTACCAGTTGGGCAAACCGCTGGAGCGGACGTTGGCCGAGGCCAAGGATGACTTGAAGAGCGAGAATTTTGTCCTGTTTGCGGCAGCCTTGCTGGCGAGTCGCGAGAGTGGCGGTCGGTTGAACGAGACCGTCGAACGGATTTCACAATCGGTCGTCGAACTTCAACGACTCGAACGGAAGGTGCATGCGGAAACCGCTCAGGCCCGCAAGTCGGCTGTCTACATGGCGATCGTGCCGGCCATCCTGCTGGTCGTTTACTATTTCGTTGACCCCCAGAACACGGAACTGCTGTTCGTCACGTTGCCCGGGCAGTTGATCCTGTCGACGGCAGGCATGCTCAACCTGATCGCCTACCTGTGGGCGCTAAAGATTTTGAATGCCGATATCTGACTGCGCCCCGTGCGGTCAATCGAGGACCTGTGATGGAATTATTTGCCCAGCAACCCGACGTCGCGCATCTGGACGCGCTGGCGTTGCTTCCGAGCATCATGTTCGCGGCGTCGCTGGCACTCGGCGTGTGGTGGGTCATCCAGGCGTTAACGACCGAAGATCTGGAACAGGAGGCCGAGTGGCGGTATGACATCAGCCGCATCAACGCGCTCCGCAAGATCGACCCGGCGTTTCGCCTCTTCCAACCATTGATTCAACTCCTGGCGCGGCTGAATCGCGCTGCCTTTGGCGGTCACTTGCCGGAAATTTACCGCGAGATCCAAGCTGCCGGGCTGTCGCGTTTCTGGTTGCCGGAAGAGTACCTGGCCCGGGGGCAGGTGTTCGCGTTATTGATGTCGCCAGCCTACTTCTTCGTCTGCCTGAATTACATGGGCATGGCCGGAACGGTCTCGGCCTGCGTCCTGACGGCCGTGACCGCCTGGCTGATCCGGCGCAGCTTGACCCGCCGGGCACACCGGCGTCTGGTCACGATCAAACGGCGTCTTCCGTTCTTCCTGGACCTGATGACGCTGCTGATGGAGGCCGGCGCCAGTTTTTTGGAATCGCTCAAGCAGTCCGTCAAGGAGTTCGAAGGCCATGCCGTCGCCACGGAGTTCGGTCGCGTGCTCACCGATATGAACATGGGCAAAGCCCGGACCGAAGCGTTTGATAACTTGCGGAGGCGACTCCACGATGACGAGATTGCCGGCATCGTTGGGTCGATCATTCAGAGCGAGGAGTTGGGGACGCCGCTATCGAACATCTTTCGCACCCAGGCCGATATATTGCGCGTCAAACGGAGCCAACGCGCTGAGACGATTGCGGGCGAAGCGGGGGTGAATATGCTGTTGCCCGGGATCCTGGTGATGGCGTCCGCGGTCCTGATCATCCTGGGTCCCTTTGCGCTGAATTATTTTCTGTTCGGCTGGGAGCTATAATCAAAGCGTATGTCTGTCACCGTGCAATGTCCGACATGCAGCCATGGGCTGCTCGCCGCCGACGAACTCGTCGGCAAGCTGGCGTCGTGTCCGCATTGTCAGACGCAGTTCCCGGTCACGATGCGAACGGCGCCGGCGACGACCCATCCGTCGGCGGCGGATGGCAGCCAGCCGCCAGCGGTCGCACGCGTGGCTCGGACCAGCGCGATTCCGACGGCTGCCGTTCCGCTGGCGAAGCCAATGAAGGTGCGAACCGCGCCGTCGATGCTGCAAGCGGCCGGTAATGGTTCGGCACCGAGTGGTTCGTCGCCGCAGCCACCGTCGAATCCGCCGTCGCCACCCGGCGGGCTGCCGCCCGCGAATTCACACTCGCCATCGAACCCGCCGCCGCCGTCGAGCTCATTGCCACCGGCATCCAGTGCATCACCTGCGCCGCGGCCTCCCCAACCGCCAGCCCAGACACCGAGCCTGTATCCACCGGACGCTTCGGCTTCCCAGGTGTCGTCGCCGCCTTCGGGCCCGCCGCCTCGAGCCACGCCAGCAGCGCCCGTCGATGCGTCTGCCCCAGGACTTGGCAGGCACGATACGGCGACCAGGCGTGATCGGCCCACCAGATCGGGTCGGCCAGCCCGCGAGGCCCGACCCGCGCGCTTCATATCGGCAGACAGCCTGGCATCGCGCGTCGAGCTCGGTCATGACGGCCAGTTGCCCGTGCTGCAATTGGAGGAAGCGGCGCGCGTCGACACCGATCAACAGCAGGCCAACGCGTCGAATCCCTGGCTGCTCGCGGTCGCGTTGATTGTCAGCTTCGGCATGTCGGCGGTCTTGCTGTTTGTCGATCTGGATAACGGGCCTTCCGAAGTCGAGGCCAAGCGAGCGGCACGAAGCGAAATTGAGACGTATTACAGCTCCGTGTCCACTCAACCGCAACCCTATCGGAAACTTCTCCGCGAGGCGTTGCAGGCCAATAATCGGGGCGATTATGCTACGGAGCGGCGACGGTACCATCAGGTACTTGATTTGCTGCACGCTGAGAACAAAGATCCCTTGAGTGGTTTGACCGGCCAGGTGAGCGCGGAAAAACCACCGCACGACCGCCACCTGGAGGAGCTGCTGTCGACGCTGGTCGACTAGACTTCATGTCCACCTGGAATGGTGTCGCCGGCACAATTCTCAAACTTGGAAACCGTTCCGCCGATGTCCTCGCACGATCGTTATGAAATCCTGGAGACGATTGGCCACGGCGACTTCGCCACGGTCTTCAGCGCGCGCGATCATGAGTTGGGCCGCGACGTTGCCGTCAAGCAGATCCATCCGCAGTTCCTCGCCGACCCGCGCCAACTGGAGCGGTACTGGCAGGAGGCCCAACTGCTGGCCTCGCTGGAACATCCCAACATCATGACGATCTACGACGTGGTGCGCGAGCGAGGCTGGCTGATCCTGGAACGGATGCAGGGCAATCTTCGCGAGATGCTGGACGGCAGCGCTGTCGATTTGAAAGACCTGAGACTGACGTTGAAGTATGCGCTCCACGCACTGCAATGCATGCACGAAAACGGGATCGTGCACGGGGACGTCAAGCCGGCGAATCTGATGGTCGATCGAAATCATCGCGTCAAGTTAGGCGACTTCGGGATCGCCCGTCGGATGCAGGGCGATGATGGGAGCGTCGTCAAAGGGACCACGAAGTACATGGCCCCGGAGGTGCTCTCAGACCAGTTCGGCGCCGTCGGACCCCACAGCGATCTGTATTCACTGGGCTTCACTGCCTATGAACTAATGTGCGGTGACTATTTCAAAGAACTGTTTCCCGGCTTGAATATGTATGGCCGCGACCAACAGATCGCCTGGATGATGTGGCATTCCACCCCCGATCAGCAGCTGCCTGCGATTGGTCGGGTCCTGGAGGGGGTCCCTGCCGATCTGACGCACATTATCCAAAAGCTGACGCAGAAAGACCCTGTGCACCGCTATCGGTCCGCCGAGGCGGTGTTGGCCGATTTGAGCACCGAGGGCGAAGCCCCGCCAACCGGACCGACGCCCGAAGCGCTGGCCGCAGCCGACGCTCAAGAGAATCGCGCACAGCGCAAACGGTTTCTCACAATTTCAGCGCTCGCCTGCAGTGTGATCCTCAGCATCGGCATGTTGTTCTTCCCCAGTGGTAAGCAGCCGGCGCCGCCCGCCCCCGCCCCGGTTGTTCGCCCGTCGGAAGGGACGGTCGCGAAGGTCGACCTGCCCAACCAACGGTTTTTTCTGGAACCCTCGGACGGAAGCTCGCCCCAGAGCGTCTCGGTTGATGCGGAACTCGATCGCGTCTTCCTCAACAACCAACGCGCAACGTTGGCGGACCTGATCGAAGGTGACGCGATCACCATTTCCTACTTGCAGCGGGGCGACGATGAATTCGCGGAGCTGTTCGTGTCGCGTGAATTGCCGCAGGGGTTGACCGGCGTCCTGGTCGAAGTCCACCCGCGAAGCCGCTTGTTACGGGTCATGCCTGCCGGCGAGACAGCCCCCCAAGACATGGTGTTGAGCGAAGCGGCTACGATTCGCATCAACGGTGCGAGCATGGTCGCCGGGCGAAAATTCGAGTTGGCGCACCTCAAACCGCAGGATCGGGTGACCGTGCAACATATCGGCGATGGCGACCGGCGAAAGGCGACGACCATTGATGCGCTACGTACCTTAACCGCCAGCGGTTTTGTCGTATCGGCGACCGATGACGCGCTGACGCTTCGGATCGGCCAGCGTTGGGACACTCCCAATGCGCGGGAGCTGCAACTGCCGTTGCAACCCGACTGCCCCATTACGCTCAACGGCGCTCCAACGGAGAACGGACGGCCGCTGGCTGCACACGACCTTCGCCAAAAGGATGCCGTCTCCATTCAATACGATGCGGTTCTGCAACGCGTCGAGGCGTTCCGCGACGTCACCGAGTTCGGCATGGTGACGACGGTCAACTACGGGAAACAGTCATTCGAGCTGGAAACCGCAGCCGGCACAACCGCGGCCTTTCGCACGGATATTGGCTGTCGAATTGAGATCGACGGCGAAGAAGCACCCGTCGACTTCTATTTTCTCCGTGTGGGAGATCGGCTGACGGTGCAACGCCGGTCGCCCGACCCCACCGTCCGCGACGCCGTTCTGGTTTCGGTTGAACCGCAACCCGACGATCGCGCCTGGGCGATGGTGATTGGACACGATGACTACGACAACCCTCGCTTGCCGCGATCGGCTTTTGCCGCGGCCGATGCGCAGGCGATGCAGGCAGCGTTGCGGATTCACTATCGCGTCCCGGCCGCCCAGATGTTGGTCGAACAAAACGCCACACGTGTCAGGCTGGAGAATAGTATTCCTCAATTCCTTGAACGGGTGTCGCCGGGCGCGCAGCTGATCGTCTATTTTGTCGGGCATGGCTACATCGCCGGTGATCGGCAAGGTTACTTGGCTCCTCAGGGATTTGACGAACGCGGGGTGCAGACCACCGCACTCAGTTTGCGTTGGCTGTTGGACCAAATGGAAGGATCTGCCGCCGGTGAAAAAGTGTTGCTGCTCGATACGGCCCATCAGTCCGAAGATCGACTGCCCGACCGATATCCTTCGCCCCGCGAAGTGGCCGAAGCCGTCAAGTTGGGTCCGACGCGCCCGGTCTCGACGTCGGTCACCGTGATTGCGAGCTGCGAAGCAGGGCAGACAGGCTTACCCGCCACCGCAGCAACGCAGGGTCTGTTCGCCGCGGCCACGGCTGCGGCCTTCCAAGGGAAAGCGGACTCGAACCAGGATCACCGCATTGATGTGGGCGAGCTCTATTCATACGTGGAGACTCGACTGGCTTCTGTGGCGACCGCGGAGGCCCGTCAGACTCCGCACCTGTTTGTCCCGGATGCGACACCGCCACGGATGACCGCCAAGGCCAAGGAAGCGATCGCCATCACGCTGGGCTACTTGCGAGGCCGCTACGACGAGCGTGTCGAAGAGCAGGCAGGGGTCGCCCAAATGCTGGCCGCCGACCAACCCGAGCCCGGTTTGGCACTCGGCCTCGTCCAACTGAAACACGACCACACCTTAGCCGCCACCCGTACCTTTGATCAGGTTCGCAGCCAGTTTCCGGATGCGCTGATCGCGTATCACGCGTTGGCCTGGCAGAGTTTCCGCCGCGGCGAATTACAGGACGGCGTCAAGTTGTTGGAGCAATTGGTCGAGCACCTTCCGGAACAGCGTAACCCGATTGAGCAAGCTTACGCCGAACACGTTGTGCAATTCGCCGGGCGCCTCACCGGATTCGCGCTGAACGTCGCGCCGCCCGACAAACGCTTGGTCCGCGCCGACATTGATGGATTGAATAAGGCGGTGCTCAAACGGGACCCGACACTCGTCGAACGCTACCGCAGCGGTTACCTCCAGGTCTTTTCCAGCTGGCGCGAACTCCAGGAGCAACTGGCCTCGACGTCGGACGCCGAAAAGAAGGCACCGCTCATGCGCGATGTCGGCCGTCTGACCTATTATGTCGACGGCTTCGACTTTGGCGTCGCGCAACAACTGCTGCGTGCCGGCCTGAGAGAATAGGCCTATTTGGCTTGCCGTTGGTATTTGGTTTGGTACTTTTTCCACAACCGCTTATGGCGGTCGCTGAGATCAACCCGTCGTCCCTGAATGTAGGCCGCTTCGACCTGCGTCGCGGTTTCTAAGGGATCGCCGTCGCAAACAAACAGGGTGGCATCTTTGCCAACTAGCAACGAGCCTACGCGATCGGCGACTCCCAGTATCTCCGCCGGATAGCTCGTGATCGCCTTCAGTGCCACATCGTGGGGAAGGCCAAACGCCACCGCCATCGCTGCGTGGTAGGGAAGGTTGCGAACGTTGGAACCGCCGAATCGTCCGCTACCGGTAATGCAGAACTGGACGCCCGCCGCGTGCAACTGGCTGGCGATCGTAAACGGGGCGTCGTACGGTTCGGAGCGCCGCTGGGGCAGTCGATAGACGCCGCCCAGCAACACGGGCACCTGATTCTTGACGAGCAGTTCCGCACATTGTGGGGCATCATAGCCGCCGTAGATCATGACGCGTACGTCCTGTTCCTGTGCGAAGGCGACCGCACCTTGGATCGCTGCGAGTTGGTCGGCACCTATGATCAACGGTTGCTTCCGCTCCAGGACCGGCACCATGGCTTGCAACCGCAGGTCGACAGGCTGCCGGCTGGCTTCGAACTGACGGGCGCGGCGATACGCGCGAGCGTCGTCGAACAGTTGACGCAGCCGTTTCATCGATGATTCGCTGGGCCGACCGCGATCACTCGAAATGCGGGGCCAATTCAAGTGCATGCCAACGCCGCTGGCCAGCGTTAAGTCCTCGAACGTCCAGCCATCCAACTGGATCACCGCGGACTGGCCAGAAATAAGCCCGCCCGATGGGGCAGACAAGGCTAACAGGACGCCGTTACTGCGGGTGACGGGAATCAATTCGCTATCCGGATTGATCGCGACCCACGATTTTACATTTGGATTGAGCTGGCCGGTCTCACTGCGATCGACGGTGGCCCGGACGGCGTTCACTTCGACCAGACCCAACGGTGTGTACGCATCAAACAGGCCGGGATAGACATGCTTGCCGGCGAGGTTGATTCGCGTGGCGTGTTGCGGAATTTCCACATCCTGGCCCACCGCGGCAATCTTGCCATCGACCAGCAGCAACGTACCAGAGGCGATCGGTGGTTGAGCGATCGAGTGAATTGTACCGCCGATCAATGCGATCGGTTTATCCTGGCGCGGACCGGGAATTTCTGGCGACGCCGCAGCGGTTGACGTGCAAGCAAGCATTGCCAAACTTACGCCCCAACAGGCCAGGCGTGCCACACAATTGCGATGATGGTCGTTCATTTTGGTTTCGTCGTGAGGTTGGTGATTCAAGTGACCGCCGCAGCGACGGGCGTTGCCGTCAAGTTGTGTTGGTGGGTGCCAGCTTCGTGAATGTCAGCTTAGTGGGTGCCAGCATCGTGAGTGCCAGCATCGTGAGTGTCAGCGTGCCGATCGCCGTGCCCTTCGTCATGGCGTCCAAAGGGATGCTCGTGACGATGACAGAAGGCATCGTCACGTTCCCACAATTCGTCTTCCTCGGGCTCCTTGTCGGAGGCCATCTTCTCTCCCGAGGCAAGGATCTTCTGCACCAGCGCTGCGTGCCGCGTGCGCGCCTGCCGGCGCAATTGTTGGTCGTCCTGCAGGTCGAAATACTTGCGGCCATCCACCCATGTCTGCTCGCAGCGGGAGAAGTTTGACAGCGGCGACCCGCTCCAGACCACCAGGTCGGCATGTTTCCCTGGCGACAGCGAACCGGTCTGTTGATCGATGCGCAGTTGTTTGGCGGGATTTAGTGTGACGAATTTCAGCGCTTCGGCTGGCGGCACGCCACCATATTTCACTGCCTTGGCGGCTTCCTGATTCAAATGCCGCGCCAATTCACGATCGTCCGAATTAAACGAAACGACGACGCCCGCGTTATGCATGAGGGCACCGTTGTATGGAATCGCGTCGTAGACCTCGTACTTGTAGGCCCACCAATCTGAGAAGGAGGACCCCATCGCTCCGTGCTGGGCCATGGCATCGGCCACTTTGTAGCCTTCCAAGATATGTTGAAAGGTACCAATCTGAATGCCGAAGTCGTCGAGCGTACGGATGAGGGCCAGGATTTCATCCTGGCGATAGCTGTGGCAATGAATCCAGCGTTGGCCATGGAGGATTTCCGCAACGGCGTCGAGTTCCAGGTCGCGTCGCGGCGGCAGCCCGTCGTGGTTCTTGTTCCAGTCCTGCCAGCGTTGGTGATACGAATGTGCGGCGGCGAATTCATCGCGCATGATCTGTTCGACCCCCATGCGCGTCTGGGGATATCGCGTGGTGTAGTCGTCGCCCCAGTTGCTCTGCTTTACGTTCTCTCCCAGGGCGAATTTGATCCCTGCGGGTGCTTCGTCAAACTTCATCGCTTCCGGCAAGGCGCCCCACCTCAATTTGATCACCTGATTTTGACCGCCGATGGGGTTCGCCGAGCCGTGCAGGATGTTGGATGAAGTGACCCCGCCGGCCAACTGGCGGTAGATGTTGATATCGTCCGCATCGATGAAGTCGCCGATCCGCACTTCGGCCGTGATTGCCTGGGCGCTTTCGTTGACGCCGCCGTCGGTTGCCATGTGTGAATGGCAGTCAATGATTCCGGGCGACAGGTGCTTGCCCTGGCAGTCGACGACGATCGTGCCTGCGGGGACGTCGAGATCTTGACCGACCGCCACGATTTTTCCCTGGCCGATCAGCAACGATGCGTTTTGCAGCACGCCCGCGGTGTCGCAGGTCCAAATCGTGGCGTTCTTGAACAAAACGCTCGGAGGCAAAGGCGGCGGCGCGTCGCGGCCATAGGCTCCCAATGGAAAGTTGACCGCGAAGGAAGCGGTCGGATCGTGCTTGTCGCCGTTCGGCTTTTCGTTGTCGTTCGTGTCGGCTGCCGGGTCGTCGGCATCCTTCTTGGTGGCATCCTTCTTCGCGTCGGCGTCTTCCTCTTCGGCTTCGTCCTGCGCGGCATCGGCGTCGTACGGAGCCGTTCGCGTCGCGGTCAACGCCGCCCGCCGCCCGTCCGGCCAGACGACAAATCCGGTCCAGATCAATTCTTCGGTGTCGTTTACCGAGACGACTGCCGAAAGTTGGGCAACGCCGTCATGACCGAGTTTGCTCGTCTCGAATGACGTTTGAAACTGCGCGTCATGCAGGGTCGGTTTGACCAGTTTCGTCGTTGACGCGGCCTGCTCTCCTTTATCCGGGCGGAGTTCGCCCTTGAGCTTTGTCTGTTTCTGGCCCGTCAATGCGATCGTCAACGGCTGGAGTTTTCCGTTGTCGGCGGCCACTTCCACACGCCAGGTACCGCGGATGTCCCGGCCTGGATCATCGATCAGTGAAAATCGTTCGCCATGCACCCAGACGCTCTGCAGCTTGGACTTCGCGTCAAACAGGGGCCCGTCCACGACGATCAGGTTGGCAAGTTTCCCGGGTGTGATCGTGCCCATCCGATTCGCGACGCCGAGCAGTTCGGCGGGTGTGGTCGTCAGCGCACGCAGGGCGGCGTCAGGATCGAGTCCTCGGGTGATTGCGGTCCGGACGGCTTTGCGGAAATCCTGGGGATCCTTCAGGCCGTGGCTGGTCAGGGCGATGCGGACACCCGCCTGGTCGAGCCGGGCGGGGTTTTCGGGGGCAATGTCCCAGTGCATCAGACGGTCCAGTGTCGTATTAAGGACGGCCTCTGCGGTCGCCACATCGGGAGGCTGGGGGAAATCCAACGGCACGATCACAGCGCGGCCGGTTTGCTTGATCGCCTCGAGGCGTTTGTATTCGTGTCCCGATCCGCGCATCACCGCCCGCAATCCAAACTCCCGCGCAACGCGATCGGCCCGCAAGAAATAGAGTTCGTTGCGAGCATCGAAAATAAACAGCGCGTCACGACCCGTCGTCGGTTGCAGGGCGACCAGGGCATCGTTGCGGGCAGGTCGCGGCAAGGTGCCGTCGGCTTGATGTGCCGACCACGCGCGGCGATACCAGTCAGCGTCATAAAAGGTCTGGCGTGCGAGGGCCACAGCGCCCATGGGCGAGTTTGGATAACTGGTGCGATCACGTCCACGCGGTGCTGTGAGCAGAATGTGTTGTGCCACGTGGTCCGCGACAATTGCCGTGCGACTTGCCGCTTCGCCAGTTGACACGACACAGCTGGTCCCCTTGATGATCCCCGCATCAGGTGCGACCAGCCTCGCGGTGACACCCTGCTTGCGAAGTTTCTCGTTTAGGTCGTCATCCGCTCGATAGTGGGCGGCCACAGACAATTGGGGCGTGATCAGTGAATTCCAATGGGGCGATCCGCCGGCGGGCAATGGAATCGACGTTTCGCCAAACGCGTCGATCAGGCCGGGGTAGATCGTCTTGCCGTCGAGGTCCCAGGTACGTGCATCGTCAGGCGCAGCGACCGTCTCGCCAACCGCGACGATCATTCCATCGCGCAGCACGACCGTACCCCGCGAGATTTCCAGACCCGGCGCCGTTACAATACGGGCGTTGATCAGCGCGTGAACCTGCGGCACATGGTTCCGCAGCCCGACCGCCGGTCGGGCGTCAGGGGTGGTGTCCGCCGCCGAACGCCGTAGCGTGAGGCCCGCCGCCACCGCGAAGACCGAGAGTAAAAGAATGCTGAAGCGATGCCACGACATCGTGTTGTCTCTTCC
>JAUIHJ010000806.1 GCA_030432015.1 bacterium | reverse complement strand
GCCGGTGCCGGGCACGGCGGCGCACGCACTCCGCTGACTGCAGCAGTGTCCTCCGATGATGGCCAGACGTGGCGCAATGTGCGCAATTTGGAGTCGAATTCCGCACTGACGTATTCTTACACCAGCCTCACGTTCGTGGGATCACGGGCTGTGATGAGCTACTGGCAGAGCGGTCCCGGGGCAGGGCAATTGTCGTCGCGATTTCGTTCAGTACCTGTGCGTTGGTTTTATCAAACAGCCGCGGCGAGTCCTCCCGCGAAACCTTGACCTGTGTCCGTCCATCTTCCCTGCGTCTTGCTGATTCAGCGATTACCCTCAGTTGAGGGGTGCGAATTGCTATTTATGCGCGTCTTGGATAGCCTCTATAGCTGGATAAAACATGAAACCAGCGTCCCTTTCCAGTGATCAGGAGTAACCCATGGCCCAACGTACGAATCGACGAAAGTTCTTGAAGACGACCGCGGTGGTCGGTGCCGGCTATTTTGCCGCTGCAGGTCTTCGCGCCGAGGACAGTAATTCCCCTAACGAACAAGTCAACATCGCGTCGATTGGCGTGGGCGGCAAAGGTGATAGCGACTCGCGTGATGCTGGGAACCAAGGCAACCTGGTCGCCATCTGCGACATCGACAACAACAACTTGCGTAAGAAGGGAATTGCCTTCCCGAAGGCCAAGCAGTATCGCGATTATCGCAAGATGCTCGACGAGTTTGGCAAGAGCATCGACGCGGTGACGGTCAGCACGCCGGACCATTCGCATGCCCCTGCTTCGCTGATGGCGATGCGGATGGGTAAGCACTGCTTTACGCAGAAGCCGATGACCCACTCGATCGAAGAAGCTCGTCTGATGGGCGAAGTTGCGAAAGAGAAACAGGTCAAGACGCAGATGGGAAATCAGGGCACGGCCAACGATTCACTGCGCGAGATGGTCGCCGTGATTCAGACGGGTGTGCTGGGTGACGTTAGCGAAGTTCATGTCTGGACCAATCGCCCTGTCTGGCCGCAAGGCAAGGATGTGGATCTGAGCAATCCGGCTTCCAAGCCCGCCTATGTCGACTGGGATCTGTTTTTAGGGCCGGCCAAGAAACGTCCCTACCATCAGGCCATTCATCCGTTCAAGTGGCGTGGTTTCTGGGACTTCGGCACCGGTGCGCTGGGAGATATGGCGTGCCACACGTTGAACATGCCGTTCATGGCGTTGGAATTGTACGACCCCACGTCGGTGCAGGCGGAAACCGATGGCCACGACGGCGTCACGTATCCCGGTTATTCGATCATCGACTTTGCCTTCCCGGCCAACGACAATCGGTCGGCCGTGAAACTGGTCTGGTATGACGGCAAGAAACTGCCGCCGGCGGAGCTGTTGCACGGTGCGAAGATGCATAACAGCGGTGCCCTGATCATCGGCGAAAAAGGCTCGCTGTACGCCCCGGGCGACTATGCGGAAAAAGGCATGACGCTGCATGGCGTTGACAAGCCGGAAGTCGAGTGGGTTAAGTCACCAGGTCACTTCACCGAGTGGATTCGGTCGATCAAGGGCGGCGACGCCGCCGTGTCAAACTTTGCGGACTACGCTGGCCCGCTGACCGAAACCATCTTGCTCGGCAACCTGGCCCTCGCCGGTGCCAAAGAGCCCGGCAAGGGCAAGAAGATCGAGTGGGATTCCAAGAACCTCGTGGCGACGAATGCACCCGAAGTGATGCACATCGTCAAGAAGGAATACCACAACGGTTTCAAGATCACCGGCTAATGTTTTTGAGCAAGGAACTTCATTGGAAGTGAATTGCGGAGCGATCTCAGCCGCCAGCAGACGACACGTGCGTCGCCTGCTGGCGGCTTTTTTTGTGTCCCATCCCCGCTAGCCCCGCACATACGGATTGGACCGCTTTTCATCGCCGATGGACGTCGCGCCACCGTGTCCTGGCAGGACAATGGTCTCGTCCGGGAGGACATACAGTTTGGAACGAATCGACTCGAATAGCTGCTGCTCGTCGCCGTCGGGGAAATCAAAACGACCGACGCCCCCCTGAAACAGCACGTCGCCACCAAAAACGATCCACGGCGCGTGGTCCTTCAAGAGAAAAATCACGTGGCCGCTGGAGTGGCCGGGGGTTTCGTAGACCTCGAGCTCAAAGCCCGCTGCCGAAATGGTTTCGCCTTCTTTGACCAGTCGGTCGGCGGCTGGACTGACAATGTCGGCGCCGTGGCTGCGAGACAGATTTTGGACCGGGTCGGTCAATTTGATGGCGTCTCCTGCCCCGATGATGAGGGGGCATTCGGACCATTTTTGTTTGATCGCCGCGTTGCCGCCGATGTGGTCGGCATGCCCGTGCGTGTTCAGCAAGGCGATCGGGGTGAGGTTTTTGTTCTCCAAATAGGCGATGATCCGCTCGTGGTTGAAGCCTGGATCCACCACGATTGCCTCGCTGCTGCCCTTTTGATTGGCGACGAAGCAATTTTCGGCGAAGAGGTCGGACACGATGGCGGCCAACTCGATTTCGGGTTGGGTCACGAATTAGTCTCCCGTAGATTTGAGAAATTGCGTAAACTCTGCCACCTTTTTGGACTGCGACGCCATCGGGTTACGCCGATTGCGAAAGAGCTGGCAACTTTGCCTTGGATCTTAATCTAGTTGCCGTCAAATAGGCGATAGTACTGGCAGGACTGATGACAATGTGTCCCGCGCAGCACCCGCGACACGGCCGTTTCGGGTGCGGATGAAGAGGAAAGGAATCTGATGTCGCATATGCCGTTCCCCCGTTTCTTGATGCTAGGCTCGCTGCTGAGCTTCGCCGTCTTGCTAACCGCCACCTCACTCCAGGCGGAAGACCCACCGAAGAAACGTGAAGGTCTCAAGGAGCCGGTCTTTCGAGTTTCCAATGCACGCGTCGAGCCGAAAGAGCAGGAGCCTGCCCATCCGCTCGACCCGGCGCTCAAGATCGCCTACGACTCCCTCGACCGAATTCGGACGACGATCGACGATTATTCCTGCACCTTGATCAAGCAGGAGCGTATCAATGGGGTGCTGTATCCCGAAGAGTACATGTTTGCGGAGATTCGCAACCGCAAGACCGTCAACGACAAAGTCGTCACGCCGCTGAGCGTGTATCTGTATTTCCTTAAGCCGGCCAAAATCAAGGGCCGGGAAGTGATTTACATCGAGGGTCAGAATAATGGCAAAATCGTGGCCCACGAGGGTGGCCTGCTGGGATTCGCCCCGGCCGTTTGGCTGAATCCCGCCGGTCCGATCGCCATGCGTGGCCAACTGTACCCGATCACAGACATCGGCATCGAAACGCTGGTTGATAAGCTGATTGAAAAGGGTGAACGCGATCGGAAACGGGGTGAATGCACCGTCGAGTTC
>JAUIHJ010000805.1 GCA_030432015.1 bacterium | reverse complement strand
AACACCCAATGATTGAGCTCCGTCGACCTTCCCCCGCAGTTCATCCAGGAAGCCAAGAACGCTCGAGTTTCCGCGTGGCGTCGCCAATTCGAGAAGAATTCGCGGGGCTGGCGCGCGCGTTGCATTGAAGACAAATCGTTGCAACGGGAGCCGCCCCGGCGGCGCTCACGATGGCAACCTGAACCAGGCCCTTGATTCAATTACGAGGAAAAGCTCGATGTACTTTCAGCGTTACTATCTCGGCTGCCTTGCGCATGCGTCCTATATGATTGCCGACGAGAAGACGGGTGTCGCCGCAGTCATTGATCCGCAACGTGACATTGACCAGTACCTGAGCGACGCGGCGGAGCACGGCTTCGAGATCAAGTACGTGTTCCTGACGCATTTTCATGCCGACTTCGTCGCCGGCCACATCGAGTTACGCGACAAGGCGGGTGCCAAGATCTATCTCGGTGCGCGAGCACAAGCGGGCTACGAGTTTACCCCTGTGAAGGATGGCGATGTTGTCGAGTTTGGCAGGGTGCGGTTCAAAATTCTGGAGACACCTGGTCATACACCCGAGGGCATTTCAATTCTGGTATTCGATCTCGATGCGAGCGACCGTAACCCGCACGCTGTACTGACGGGCGATACGCTGTTTATCGGCGACGTTGGCCGGCCCGACCTGTTGGCGTCCATCGGCGTTACCGCCGATGAATTGGCTGACATGCTTTATGATTCGCTCCGCGAGAAATTGTTGACTCTTCCCGATGAAACACTGGTCTACCCGGCGCACGGTGCCGGGTCGATGTGTGGCAAGAACCTCAGCACCGAGTCCTTCAGTACAATCGGCGACCAGCGCAAGTACAACTACGCCTTGCAGCCGATGAGCCGCGAGGATTTCAAGAAGATTGTGACGGCCGAACAACCCGCAGTGCCGGACTACTTTGTGCATGATGCCGTGCTCAATATGCAGGACCGTCAGTCGCTCGACGAGGCCATGCGAACGTCCTTGCGGCCTCTCAAGCTGGACAAGGTCCTCCGGCTCCAGCAGGACGGCGCGCTGGTGGTGGACGTCCGCAGCGACACGGAGTTTGCCGGTGCGCACCTGTCCGGGGCCATTAATATTGGCCTGGATGGCAAATATGCCACGTGGTGTGGGACGATCCTGAGTAAGGACCAGCCACTTGTTGTCGTTGCTGATCCGGGACGCGAAGCGGAGGCGATCATGCGCTTGGGTCGAATCGGTTTCGATCATGTGGAAGGCTTCCTCGAATCTGGGCCCGGCGGGCTGGCGGGGCGTGACGATGTGATCGGCAAAACCGAGCGGATTACGGCGCGGGCATTGGCCGATCAGTTGGAAGCTGCGGATTCGCTGCTAGTTCTGGACGTTCGCACGCCGAATGAATGGAGCCAGGCGAATATCAAGGGCAGTGTCAACATCCCGCTAAATCAATTGACCCAGCGGTGCGGTGAGCTACCCCCCGACCGAAAAATCGTCGTACATTGCCGCTCCGGCTATCGTTCGTCCATGGCTGCGAGTTTGCTTGCCCGTGAAGGGATGACGCGTGTGCTGGATCTGGTCGGAGGAATCGATGCGTGGGAGGCATCGCATCTCCCCCTGGTGGGCAACGACACGGCAGCCTGCACAACCACCTGCTCGATCAAATAATGTTTCTCGGGAGTTTTGACAATGATGCAGTTGATCATGGAACCGTGGCCCTGGTGGGTTTCGGGAATTCTGGTGGGTTTGACGGTGCCGTTGTTGCACATCATGTCAGGTCAGTCTTTTGGGATTTCGACCAGCTTTCAACAGGTCGGCTCGATGTGCACGCCCCATAGCCGAGCCAGCTACCTGCGTGACTTCGATCGCCGCCAGGGATTGTGGACACTGGTATTTGTCGTCGGGATCGCCGTCGGCGGCTTCGTCGCCGCACATCTGCTGTCCGCGTCGCCTGTCGAGTTTCTGCCCGCTTCCTACCAAAATGTCGGCGGTGCGATTTGGCTGATCGTGGGCGGGTTTCTGATCGGCTTCGGCGCTCGTTACGCCGGCGGATGCACCTCAGGACATGCGATTACAGGTATCGCAAATCTCAACTGGCCGAGCCTGGTTGCCACCATCTTCTTCTTTGTTGGTGGCCTGGCCGTCACATGGGGGAGGTTGATATTGCAAGTGTTCTAGCACCGCAGGCATGCCGGCTCACGATCGTGTCGGTTTTAGCTTTCGTTTCCGCTTCGCGACCGCCGTGCATTGCGCTCGTCGCCACGGACCAGGGATGGTTCACGCATTAATTCAGAAGCATGTAGAAAGGGCAACCACGATGCCAACAACGGACTCACCCGCGCCCGCCACATCAGCCGACTCGGCTACGTCGGCCAACATCGCCGCGCGAGCCATACCGTGGGCCATGTACCTCCGCGTATTGACTGTCGGTACCTTTTTTGGAATCGTTCTCGTCAAGTCCGAAGTCGTACGTTGGCAACGCGTTCACGACATGTTTCTGTTCAAAGAAGCCCACATGTACCTCATCATTTCGACGGGCATCGTTGTCGCAGGCATCTTCATGTTCTTGATCAAACGCTGTGGCGTGAGAACGGTTTCCGGTGAACCCATCATCTACAAGCCGAAGCCATTTCACGCGGGAGTCGTCATTGGCGGCACGCTGTTTGGCGCTGGTTGGGCGATTACCGGGGCATGTCCCGGACCGATCTATGCACAAGTTGGTGCCGGTGTCGCGATGGCTCTTTGCACGTTGCTCGGCGCACTTGCCGGAACATATGCGTATGCCTATGCCAAGCCACACTTGCCGCATTAGGAGCCCTCGATGCCGCTGATGATCCTCGGAGCGTTGACCATCGGGCTGATGCTGGGCCTGATCGGTGCCGGCGGTTCCATCCTGACCGTTCCCGTCCTGGTCTACATGTTGGGACACGACGGCAAGGTGGCGATTGCCGAGTCGCTGGCGATTGTGGGGAGCATCGCTTTCGTCACGATGGTAGCGTATGCCCGTGCTCATCAAGTGAATTGGCGGAGCGTGGTGTTCTTCGGTGCGCCGGGCATCGTGGGAACCTATGCGGGCGCCTGGTTGTCCCGTCTCGTTCCTGTCTCACTGCAGTTGACGCTGTTCGCGGTCGTCATGCTGATCGCGGCGTGGGTGATGTTTCGCAAAGCGAACGGTGCGCAGCGGACTTAAGGCAGGTAAGACTAAAGGTGAAAAGGCCTATCAGAATCTGGGTATCAGTCTGCCACTGGCCAAGCGGCTGGTGGAAATGATGGGCGGCGAGTTTGAAATTGACAGCTGGCCGGAGAAGGGCACGCGCATTCGGCTGTTCTTTTTTGCGTTTAATCCTTAAATAGTGTTGCCACAAGCTGTTTAATGGCC
>JAUIHJ010000804.1 GCA_030432015.1 bacterium | reverse complement strand
CAGCGGGCCATGTCAAATTTCGTCTTTTGGACCCTGGCCGAATTCTGCGCCGACTTTCACCTCCCGTTCGACCTGATGATCGGAGTCAATCGCGGTGTCTATCCGGAAGGTGTTTTTCAGGGGCAAGATCTCTACGATAGCCGTCTGTCCCTGATTCAATACAAGCAGCTTTTTAATGCTTTTCCCCAGGTCACATTCCCCATCTCCGTGCTTGCTAGCGTGACCAACCAGGAACTGACAAGCTACGCCTGGATCTTCCCCAACGTGATCACCAACGGCCACTGGTGGTACTCCAACACCCCGACCTTCATCGAGCACGATGCCGCAGCTCGGCTCGAAGCGGTCCCTCGGACCAAGCAAATTGGCTATTACAGCGACATGTACAAGCTCGAGTTTGCGCTGCCAAAGTTCAACATGTACAAACGAATCTTAGCGAAGATCCTCGCCGAGCGGTTCGTGATCGACCGCGGCTGGAGTGAACAGCAGGCCGTCAGCTTGGGGCAACAAGTCCTGCGTGGGAACGTGGATACGACATTTTATGCCGAGTTCGACCCAGCTTCGGAATTGGCCGTCGAATAATCGCGCCCGGTTTCCGCTGGGTAGGGATCGCTGGGCCAGGATTACTTGAGACAGGATCACTTGAGACCGGATCGCCGAAGAAACGGGCGACTAATTGGTCCCGTGCGACCGTCGCCGGCGGGCCCTCGCACCCCCAACGCTGACACAGGTTTGTGCGAGACTGTGGCCGCGACCGACACTTTTTCGCTTTTCTGAGGGAATTCGACGGTGCTTCGCGTGGCGATCAGGTTGCCCCGCAGAGGTGTCCGCGACGCAGAATTTCCGCGACGGGAAACTTTTTTTGGAAAACCGTGAACCTCTCCGCCGATAACCGGTCCAATACACCAACGACTGCAAGGGTGCGGGAAGCGTACCGTTTCCACCCCTTCGGGCCGCCTGAGGACAAAACATTGTCGTCGTCGGCTTGGTGCAGTATAGTTGAACTACCGTTTGGGGGATGTCCTCAAACACCCATCCCTTGTCTCTCTCTGTCTGCGTGAACGAGCGCACAGGAGGATTACGATGCGTAGCTTTATCAATACCAACGTCAACGTCGTCAACTTCGATCGCACTGATCGTGTTAGCGTCGCCGGTATGCAGCTACATCGCGTCCTCCTTGGTCGTTTGCGCCTCTATTTGCGCGCCACGTCTACGTCGCTACGGCATGAACATTGCCAGCGTACGAAACGTGGCATGATTTCCCCGGCAGCCAGCATTCTGGCAGCCGTGGGAGACGCGCTCGGGTGTCCATGGCAACCAAGGTTGCTGGCTTTCGCATGCACGACGTGAACTGATTCCGAACGGGTAATCAGTTTCCATTGTGAAAGCGCGTTGGACGCCTCGGCCTAGGCTGCTGAGGGCTTCATGCTTTCCGCGTATCGCTCTAGGACCGATCGGTTTCCACGCAGGATTGCCCTGCGTTTGAAACATTTTCGCAGAGAGAATTTGTAGATATGGCTACTTATACGAACGACTTTGACCAGTCTCAGGTCATCGAGCTGGTTGTTGCGGCGCAACGGGGCGAGAAGGAAGCGTTCGGTCGCTTGTTCGAGCGGTTCGAACGAACGGTCTTCGCGATCGCCATGCGTCGACTGGGTGACTTCAACGAAGCTCAGGAATTGACTCAGGATGTCTTCATTCAAGTAATGCAGAAGTTGAGCCAATTACGCGAGCCGGTTTGCTTCGGCGGATGGTTGCGTTCGATCACAAATCGGATGGCGATCAACCGGATGGTGCGGCGTCGACCCGATCGCCCCACTGAGTCGGAATCGCTGGAGGCAAGCTGCGTTGAATCGGTGACGCCTTTATCGGTTGTCTTACAAAGCGAGCGGAAATCAGAGGTACGCGCAGGCTTGGGCCGACTGCGACCGCTCGACCGAGAGACCTTGGAGGCGTTTTACGTGCGAGGCCAATCGCTGCTGCAGATGAGCGACGAGTTTGACGCGCCCCTGGGCACGATCAAGCGGCGCTTGCACGTGGCCCGTCGCCGGCTGGCCAAAGAGGTCGAGCCCATGGCGGTATAGGGCGGTTGTCTCGTCGCGTCATCTCGGCCAGCGGATAATGGCCGAACCCTGTATGCTCCCCTCGCCGCACAAGCGGTGAGGGGAGTTCTTTCTCTGAAGCCGGCAACAACTCCAGGTATCATTCCGGCGTCATCCGCCAGACCGATACCGCCAGTACCACCCAGCCGATGATCATGGCAACTCCGCCCAGCGGTACGACGGCCCCCAACACCTTGATTCCGGAGACGACCAGCACGTACAGACAGCCGCTGAAAATCAGTGTTCCCAACGTAAATGCGAAACCTGCGACCGCCAGCCCCTTGCTCGGCCGATGCTGCGCCAACACCCCCACCGCCAACAGCGCCAGGGCGTGATACATCTGGTACCGGACCGCCACATCCCACGTGGCCAAACGCCGAGCTTGCTCGGCATCATCCAGGCCCCAATCCTTGACGGCGGACTCCAGGCCATGGGCGCCAAACGCGCCGAGCACCACGCCCAACGCCCCCATCAGCGCCGCGACAAACAGCATGCGTCGTGCCACAGGAGGATGCTCACTTGCTCGTCAGGAGGGAACGGCCACTCGGCGGGAAGGCTGCACAGCCAATGAAGGCCTACTCGATCCCCAACAATTCGACTTCGAAGATCAGGGTGGAGTGGGGACCGATGTCTGCGCCGGCACCGCGCTCCGCGTAGGCAAGGTTGGATGGCACAAACAACCGCCACTTGGCACCGACCTGCATCAACTGCAACGCCTCGGTCCAACCCGCAATCACGCCGCCGACGCCAAAGGTGATCGGCTCTTCTCGTTCGACCGAGCTGTCAAAGACCGTGCCGTCCAGCAATGTGCCGTGATAGTGAGTGCGAACGCGATCATTGGCCGTCGGTTTCTTTCCGTCGCCCTTCTTGAGCACCTCGTATTGCAGGCCGCTCTCCAATGTAACCACTCCCTCTTTCTTGGCGTTCTTGGCCAGAAAGGCTTGGCCGTCCGCCTTATTCTTTTCTCCTTCGGCCTGTCGCCGCGCAATCAATTTGCCCTGCATCTCCTGCTGAAACACCGAAATCGCCTCACGAATCTGCGCCGTGCTCAGTTTGGGCGTTGTTCCTTCGAGGCTGGCACGGAGTCCTGCGGCCACGTTCGCCACGTCGACCTCCAGACCGTCCGCCTGCAAGCTTTTACCAATCGTCAGGCCGATCGCATAACTGGCTTTGAGCCGAGTCGTGCTGAGGTCCAATTCAGCCTTCTCCGAAGTTTTCTTCGGAGCCTCTTTCGGAGCTTTTTCCGCGGCATCATCGGCAAACGTC
>JAUIHJ010000047.1 GCA_030432015.1 bacterium | reverse complement strand
ATCGAGTTCGAAGACGATGATGACGATGACGACGATGACGATGACGAGGATGTGGACGAAGAGGGCGATGATGAAGCTCGATTCGCGGGCATTCCGGCTGCGATTCTGGAGCGGATCAACTTGGAGCGCGGGCGGGTACGGCCGAACTGGACGATGCCAGGAAAGCTAGCATTAAGCAGCTTTACCAACAGGCTGCGGCGGCGTTGGAGGAGATTGCGACGGCCAACGAAGCGGTGGCTCGTTTCGACACGATGACTCAAGACGCGGCGGCGCGGTTAAAAGAGACCAAGAACGAGGCTGACGGCCTGCCGACCGCACCACGCCCGTTGGGAGACACACTCACCCTCCCACAGTTGCAGCAACGGCTGGCCGAGGCAGAAGCTGATGTGCTCCGGAACCGCGAGGGCTTGGCGAAGCTCAACAGCGAAGTCGCGGCGCGGCAAACTCGCCAGCGCGAAGTGCCGCTGGAGCTCGATGCAGCTCGCAAGGAGCTGGCGGATGTCCGCAAGCAGCTGGCGACCGGCGCGCCCGACGGCGAGTTGCCCTTGCTGACGCGGGCCCGCCAACTGCACTTGCGGACCCAGGAGGCGTTACTGACAGCACGCATCTTGGCGCTTGAAAAGGAACTTCCGGCATACGCGGCGACGGCCGAGTTGCTGCCCAAGCAACGTGACCTCGCGGGGGCAAAGCTTTCATTGGCCGAAGCAACCCAGAAGGCACTTTTGGAAAGGATTGACCAGCTCCGCCGTCGCGATGTGCGATCTCAAGTTGACGAAGCTCGGTTGGGGATGGACCGCGCGCCGGCCGAACTCAAGCCGATCGCCAAGACGACACTCGACTACGTGAGCCAAAATCAGGCGATTCTGCGTCAGCTTGCGACGACGGTCGAGGAACGCTCCAACGCCGAGCAGGTGCTTAGTCGTGTCAAGCAGGAATTTCAGCGAACACGAGAGAAAGTCGAGACGGTCGGTTTGACCGATGCGCTGGGCATCTTGCTGCGAAACAAACGGGGCGTCCTCACCTCGCTACGTGGTCAACATCATCCTGATCGCGCCCGGCGCGCTGTGGTGCAGGAGTTACAGCTCGAGTTGCTGCAGCTCGAAGACACACGCATGGACCTGACTCAGCTTGAGGCGGTGACGACGACAACGCTCGACGAGCTCAATGTCGACGCGAGCGATCTGCAGTTGCGTACCACGGCCCGCACGTTACTCGCCTCGCAACGGGAAGCGCTCGACTCGCTGCTACAAAACCAACGCGATTATTTCGAGGCATTGGTTGCGTTGGATAGCGCCGAACGTGAACTGGTCCAGCAGATTGACCTGTACGCGTCGTACATCGAAGGATGGATCCTGTGGGTCCGCAGTGTGCCGCCGGTGGGGCGTTCAGATCTCCAAAACGCCATCGAGGCGGTGCGCTGGCTGTCGAGCCCCACGGCGTGGCGGGAACTTGGGGTTGCGATCTGGAGCGGGCTGCGCGGGCGGCTCGTCCTGGCAACCGTGTGTGCGGTACTCTTTGTGGCGTTGGTTTGGCGGCAGAAGAAATTCCGTGTCCGTTTGCGTGAAATCGGAGAATTCGCGGCGCCTCGCCGATGTCGCGAATTCTCCGTGACGGTCGAGGCGGTGGTGCTGACCATTCTGATGGCCGCGGTCTGGCCCACGTTGTTGTTTTTTACCGGCTGGCAACTCGCGGGTAATCTGAACACGTCCGTCACCGCCCAGTCGCTAGGGTGGGCCTGTGTCGCGAGCGGAGCGTTCTTGCTGCTAACCGAGTCGGTGCGCCAAGTCCTGCGGTCGCAAGGGCTCGCGGCAAGTCATTTCGGCTGGCCCGAGAAAGCACGCAAACTGTTTGTTCGCCAACTGCGGTGGTTCTCATTGACGACTCCGCTCGTTTTTCTGGTCGTGTTTCTTCGAACTCAGCCGAATGCCCTCTTTGATCAATCGTTGGGAAGATTGTGTTTTCTGGCGCTGATGGTCTGCGTGGCCCTGCTGGCCTTTCGGACGTTACGGCCGAGCGGCGATCTGTTCGAGGAAATCGGCGAGCGGGACGCGGCGAGCGTTTCGTTTTGGTTGCGGTACCCTCTCTTTTTCGTGGCGATCGGCATGCCTTGCCTGCTGCTTGTGCTGGCCACCATGGGATATTACTACACCGCCAGCCAACTGGCGCAACGGCTGTTGGGCAGTGTCGCCATGGCAGCGGTCCTCGTGACCGTAATGGGGTTGCTATTGCGTGCGGTGCTCATCCATCGCCGCCGCTTGACGTTTGTCCAAAAAACTGCCGCGCGACAACGGGCAGCGCAAGGCGAATCGGGTGATTCGGTGACGGATTTTCTGACCGAGGCGGAAACGGCCGTCGACATGGTGCAGGTCACGCGTCAAACGCGCGAACTGGTTCGCGTGACCGTCGTCGTCGCCGCCGTCCTGGGTGGCTGGTGGATTTGGAATGACGTGCTCCCCGCGCTCGAATTCCTCGCCAGCGTGGAAGTGTGGCGGATCAACCTCCCGACTCGAATTGAGATCATTACACTGAAGCACATTTGCATGAGCCTGCTCGCCTTTGGATTGACGTTTATTTGCGTCAAGAACGTCCCCGGCCTGCTGGAACTGCTGTTCCTCCAACGATTGCCGCTCGATACCGGCGCACGCTACGCGGTGACGACCATCGTGCGGTACCTGTTGACTGTCATCGGCGTGATCATCGGCTTTGGCTTCATTCAGGTACAATGGTCCGAGTACGGTTGGCTGGTGGCGGCCGCGACCGTCGGCCTCGGGTTCGGCCTGCAAGAGATTTTTGGAAATTTCGTGGCCGGCTTGATCGTGTTGCTGGAACGGCCCATCCGCGTAGGTGACGTGGTGACCGTGGATGGGGTTACCGGAGTGGTGCAGCAGATTCATATGCGCGCGACAGTGTTAAAGAACTGGGATCACCAGGAATTGATTGTTCCGAATAAGGACTTCGTTACCACGAAGATCCTGAACTGGACGCTCAGCAACGCGACCAATCGTGTCGTGATCAATGTTGGTGTCGCGTATGGTTCCAATGTCGAAGTGGCTCGCGAATTGCTCCTGCAGGTCGTGGCAGAGAATGCGGCAGTGCTCACGGATCCTTCGCCATCGGTAACGTTCGAGGAGTTCGGCGACAGCTCGCTGAATTACGTGGTCCGGTGCTACCTGCCGCAACTCGACGGCAGGCTCGGGACCATCAATGACCTGCATGCGACGATCTATCAGCGGCTTAATGCCGCCGGGATCGAGATTTCCTTTCCGCAACGCGATCTCCACCTTCGTACGCTTCCGCCCGAATGGCGGCCCAGCGCGGCGGCCATCTCGCAGTTGGGGGCCGGCGACCACGGGCCGCGGAACGACGTGCCGTGATGATTCACGCGAGCCAGCGTTGTTGTCCGCGGCCGCGACGGTTTGACGAGACTTCCGCCCAATGTCCGAATTTCGTTGGCGGTGGCGCCATGCCGATCAAGTTCGCCGGTCCGAGCTGCCGACGTAGAGTAGGGCCATTCGGTCCGTAAGTCGCTAGCAGTGACATCTCGAGGCAACGTTCGCCAGGTATCGTCGGACCGTGTGGTCAAATCAACCAGGTGGAGGCTTGGTGGGGCCTGCTTTCGCGGGTCCGACCTGGAGGCCAGCAGCCCGCGCCGTGTCCCTGATTCGACGACCCTGAATCGCCCCACGATGACTTGCTCGCGCTGCACGCGCCTTGAACACGGCCGTTGGGCGCGGTCCGGTCAGGTGAATCCGTCGGACGAGGAGGATGAGGATGGCGGAAGTCGCCAAGGCCGTTGCCAACTACCTCTGGCACGTGCTACTGAACCTGTATGAGGCGATAATTCGCTGGTTCGATGACGACGCCAGCCTGCTGGCGGCCGGAGTGGCGTTCTATGCAACCATCTCACTGGTCCCGCTGCTGTTGGTTCTGATCGCGGGCTTCAGCCTCTTCTTGCGCTACACGTCGCTGGGGCTTGACGCCGAACTCAACCTGCTGGTGGCGATTGAAGATGCGACCTCCTCCGAGGTTGCCAACGCGGTCAGTATTGCCCTCGAGCAAGTGCAGGAGCAATCCGCTGTGGGCGGGCCACTCGGTTTGGCGGGGCTGGTGTTGGCCGCGATGGCGGTGTTCACGCGGTTTGACCGAGCGCTCGAAAAAATCTGGAAAACGGAGCGGCGCAAGAAAGTCAATCTCTGGGCGACAGCATGGGAATTGGCACTGCATCGAATCAAGGCATTTGCCACGCTGTTGGGGCTGGGGCTGGTGGTGATGACGATTTTCGGCGCCGGGATGGCACTGTCCGCCCTCAGTAAGTTTACCGAGAGCCGGTTTCCAATCTGGGAATGGATTTGGCATGCCACCGAAGTGGGATTGAGCATCACCCTGAATGCCGGCGTCTTCGCGTTGGTGTATCGGCTGCTGGGACGCTCGAAGATCGATGGACCCCGCGCGCTCCGCGGCGGATTACTGGCTGCGATTACCTGGGAAGCCGGGCGGCTGATCCTGGCCGAATTCTTGATTGATGATCGCTATACCGCCTACGGCATCGTCGGGTCACTGCTGGTGGTGATGTTGTGGGCGTATTACGCAACCAGTGTGCTGCTGCTGGGCGCCGAATACGTTCAGGTTATCCGGGAACGCGAACAACCGCGGCGGGATCCTGGGCTCGTCGCGGCGCAGCCCGACGCCTCACTGCAGCCAGCAACGACGTGCGGGTCAACTCGCCTGGAGGCTCCTCAGGAAGCTCCCCAGGTGGCTCTCAATGCCCTCCGCATCGCGCAGATGGAGCGTGGCTTCGGCCACTGGCGACCTGGGCAGCGGCGACCTGGGCAGCGGCGACGAACAGCCGCCTGAGCATCGGCGCAGACGCATCACCGGTTCGAATTGTCGGTCGCGCCACGCCGGTCACGGCCCGCGGTGGGACTAGAATATTTCAGTGGCTGCCCAGCCGCGGCCGCCTGCTCTGCGGTCTCGAGCACGGCGACGACTTCGGCGGCTTCGTCGGCCGTAATCACGTCGGGAGTGCGCTGGTCGCGAATGCACGACGCGAAGTACTGAATTTCATCACGCAAGATGCCGACCATGCCGCCATGTTGTTCGGGCCAGTAGTCGGTGTCTTGCATCTTCAGGCCGTTGCGGTCCAGGACGGCGAGGCCGGTTTGCGAGCAATCGATTGTCAGCGCGCCGTCCGTCCCGACAACTTCGATTCTGGCGTCGATCACAGTCGGTGTGTTGGCAGGCAGGCACCAGTTGGTTTCTACGACTCCGATCGCCTGATCGTCAAATTCCAGCATCGCCCAGCCGATGTCGGGATAGGTGAATTGGTTGACCCGAACGTAGCGGGCATAGACGCGCGAGGGGGCTCGCCCGAGAAACCACATCAGGAGGTCCGTGTCGTGCACACCGTCGCCCATGAACGGGGACGTCTTGTCCAATCTCAGCCACCCGGGAGCGGTCGGCAGGTTCCGCTTGGCGTGCAGCGAGACGATCCGTCCGATGCGTCCCTGGTCAATCGCCGCTTTGGCCAGCGTGACGCGCGGATCGAAGCGGCAGATATGGCCGACCATGAATTGGCCGGCCGCCTTGCGGGCCAGTCGAGCCAGCTCGTAGCAATGTTCGGCCGATTCCGCCATCGGCTTTTCCAATAGCACGTGCTTTCCTGCCGCCAGCGCGGCACGGGCCACCGCGAAGTGGTCCCGCCAATGCGTTGTGATGCTGACGGCGTCGACGCAAGGGTCGTCCAGCAACTCGCGGAAATCGGCGTAGGTTCGCGAGACGTGAAAATCGGCAGCGGCCTGTTCGAGCCGCTGCGGCGAGCGATTGCACAGGGCGATCAATTCCAGTCCGTAGGACGACTGAATTGCTTGGGCATGAATCCGACCGAATCGACCGGCGCCGATGATCCCCCACCGGATAGGCACGATGTCCATGCTATTGCTCGACTGCGGCAACCGGCTCGGATAACAACGAAGGGCCGACGCGTACGTTGCGATACCAAACCTCTTCGCTGTGATTCTGCAAGCCGAGAAATCCATTGAGCCTGCGGTTGGCCAGTTCCGGATAATCGCTCGCATCCACATCGACAATCACGACGCCGTTATGTGTCAAGCGGTAGCGGGTGCCGCGGCAGTCGATCTCCAGCGCATTCCACACGCCCGGATCACGTCCCACGTGCTGCTGGGCGGCGGCAATCCCATAAACGCTTCCTGTATACTGATACGGTTTGAGTTTGCGATAACGCTCGGCGCGATCGTCGAGCACCTGGATTTCGACGCCTTCGCCAGGGTCGCGGTGGGCGCCATTCTGAGCGACGCGAAGGAAAACACCCGAGTTGCCGCCCGCTTTCAGTTTGTAGTCGAGCCGCAAATTGAAGTCGTCGAATTCATCAACACTCCGCAGCCAAGGGCCCTTCGCCCCAGTGCAGAAAAGTTCGCCCTCGGCCACCCGCCAGCAGAGGGCCGCATCGGCGCCGGCCCCTTCCCAGCCCGCCAGATCGGTGCCGTTGAATAGCGAGCGGGCGTCGAGTTCTGTGACGTAGATCTCCTTGAATTCGAATTGACCACCCTCCGGTACTTCAACCTGCAGGCCGATGTAACCCACGGATGATGCGATGCCAGTGGTCGTCCAGGCAGCATGGCCGTTAATCTCCAGCGAGGCGCTCTCGCCGACCACCTTCAGTCTGTACCGATTCCATTCGCCTGCCTTCGCCAACCCGTGACTTACCGCTGTGGGCAGGCCGACACCATTGCCCTGCTGATTCTGTAGCAGATTGATTTGGTACGACTTGGGCCAGGGACGCTGGCCCGTCGGCAATTCGCAGCGAAAATAGATGCCCGAGTCCCATTTTTCCGCTTTCAACGGTCGACTGGACCATTCCAGCACAAAGTCCTTGTATTGATGGTCGGTACGGACGAAACCGTTGCCCGCCTTGGTCAGCATCACGCCGTCGATGACTTCCACGTCACAATTGGTGATGTGCCAGCCAGCGAGATTCTGGCCGTTGAAAAGGGCGACGCGTACGCCAGCTGACTCGGCCCTGGCGTCGACCGAGACCGTCGTTGCGATGACGAGAATGATGGAGAGTAAACTTCGCTGGATCATGATGAGCAAATTCCCAGGTGGGCAGGGTCGCTGGTAAGCAAGGCGGGACCGACGCGTGTTCGCAGTCCGTCCATGATCGCTGAGCACACCGTTGCGTGCAAGCGAGGCCCGTAAATGCCGAACAAAGCCACAAATCTTCAGGCTACGGGCGCGGCGCGCGGCTCCGACCCTTGGTTCGACGCGGGGCCCCTGGATTCGCGCGGGGCCCCTGGATTCGCGCGGGGCTGTGTTCGTCGCAGGTAGCGAGTGTTCGGCAAGTGTTCGGCGCGGGTAGCAAGTGTTCGGCGCGGGTAGCAAGTGTTCGGCGCGGGTAGCAAGTGTTCGGCGCGGGTCTCCGACCCCGTCGAAACGCGCGACCGGAGGTCTCCCGAGCCCCGCGGATCGAAATGATGCCGGTGAGACCTGCGGTCGACCTGAATGCGGGGTCGGGAGACCCTCGCATAACCAGGGGGTCGGGAGACCCGCGCATAACCAGCTTGCCCGCGCACAACCAGCCTGCCCGCGCGCAACCAGTTGGGAGACCCGCGCACAACCAGCACGTCGAAAGGCCGCGAAATCCGCCAAACAAGCCCAAGCCACCGAAAGCACGAACATCGCTCACTTCCGGTCCGCTCACGACCGCCGCTCACGACCATCGCTCACTTCCGGCCCGCTAACCTCCGTCGATCACGCTTTTGAGAAGCTGGGCAATTTATTCCGGTCGACGAGATTGAACCGAACCTGCGCCGCCGCACGTCCGATGCATAGGTAGGTTGCAGTTTTCCCCCGCCATGTCCCCAGGCCAGGCCCCGTAATGCAGCATACGTTCCAGCTCGAGGCGATCCGTGATGTCGTCACCAAGAAATTCGCGGAATATGCTTCACCCGAGGTCGAATTCAGCGAGTCGGTCCTGATCCGTGAGGGATTCTATTGCGGACGTTGCTTTTCCTCCGACGCCCTCCGCGCCGTCTGGTTCGCCGAAGAACAGATCGTGAAATTCTACGGCGGGGACGGCGAGTTTCTGGAAGCTCGCAACGTTGACACCACCGAGCAAGCGTCATGGCGACGGCAGGCTGCCTGAGTCCCCGTTGATGCCCCACATCGCCGGCGATGCGAGTTCCAGGCTGTTGCCGGCCGGGTCGCGAAAGTAGATCGACCGATCGCCGGACGGCCAGTCGACCGCCTGTTCGATGGCGACGCCCGCCTCTTCCAGCCGTTCAATCCAGGCAGGAAGCGCGCTCTGTGACACCGCCAGTGCCACGTGTCCTGCGCCGGAAGCACCGTGCGGCGGCAACTTTGACGACGGGGCGGCACATGCTCTGGGCTCAAAAAGCAGCAGCATGCTCCGCCCGATGCGGAAAAAGACGTGTCGACCTTCCTGCCGGCTGACAAGTTCCAAACCCAGCGTACCCCCGTAGAAACGCTCGGCCGCCTCCAAATCATCGACGTATAGCGAAGTTTCCAGGACGCGATCGATGGTGAGGTCGGGCACGCGGCGGTCTCCGATCGAATTTACGCGCGCCGGTGCTGGCACGACGTAACTGAGGTTGTCCGGTTATCCTGTCTTTCTTAAACTCGCCGCCCGCCACCGCGGCAGATCGCAATTTGTTCGAGGAGCCTGACATGGATGTTTCGGTTGTCATACCGGTTTACAACGAATTTGACAACATTTGTCGCTTGCACGAGCAATTGACCGCGGTCATGCGCGACTTTGGCCGCAGTTACGAGCTGCTGTTCATCGATGACGGTTCGAATGACGGCGGTGTCACGCACCTGCGGACGTTGGCAACACAGGATCCCTGTGTCAAAGCGGTCCTGTTTCGGCGGAACTACGGGCAGACGGCCGCGATGCAGGCCGGTCTGCAATTGGCCTCCGGCGACGTCATCGTGACGTTGGACGGCGATTTGCAGAACGATCCGGGCGACATCCCGATGATGGTCGAGAAGATCGATGAGGGCTATGACCTCGTTCACGGTTGGCGCAAAAACCGGCAGGACAAGTGGCTGACCCGCAAACTGCCGTCGAAGATGGCGAACTGGTTGATCTCGCGAACCACCGGGTTTCCGATTCACGATCTGGGTTGCACACTCAAGGCGATCCGCCGCGAGATCGCGCGGGAACTGGAACTGTACGGCGAGATGCACCGATTCATCCCCATCCTGGCTCACCAACGAGGCGCAAAATGCGTCGAAGTGGTTACACGCCACCACGCACGCCAGTTTGGAACTTCAAAATATGGAATTTCGCGCACCCTGCGAGTGGTGCTTGACCTGATCACGGTCAAATATTTGCTCGACTATTTTGCCAGCCCGATGAAGTTATTCGGCTTGCTGGGACTTGCGTGCGCCGGGCTGGCCGGCTTGGCCGGGGGCGGAACAATCGCCATGAAATTGCTTGGCGAGGTCGATATGACCGGCAACCCACTTTTGCTGTTAACGATCTTCTCGATGATGGCCGCGCTACAGTTCTTTAGTCTGGGGCTGCTGGGCGAGGTCTGTGCACGAATCTATTACACGTCACAGCCCAAGCAAAACTACGCGGTCCGTGAGACGTTAAATATGGACGCGAACCACGGCCAATTTCCTCGCGTCAACCACGCGGCGTAACGTCGAACGCTAAATGACCGAGTGCAATTCGGCGACAACCCGGGACCGGCTCGTTTTTCGCCGCCCATTGGATCCAACTGCGGAAAAACCGCCTGTCGGCGAAAAAGGTGCCTGTCCCGCTGACGGGGTGCGAGCTGCTGAATCGCGCTTGGCCTCTTAGTCTTCCACCGGTGCTGACAGGTCGAAGCAGGCGAGCCCCTTCTTGGTGCGTACGAACAACCTGCCGTCGGCGATTGCCGGGGATGCGCAGGCGAGCGGCTCGGAACCGTTAAACTTCTTGCGCCAGAGTTGCTGCGACTCTTTCTGGCCTTCGGCGGTCTGTTCGAGCGCATCCAGATTAAGCATCTGGCGAAAGGCCGCTTCGTCCGCCAGGAGGCCTTGGTCATCGATCACTGCCGTCATCAGCGGGCGAAAGCCTTCCCCTGTCGCTCGAAAACAGAGCACCGAATCAAACGTGTAGAAGACCTTTCCGTCGGCGGCGACCAGCGACGTGTAGCGGGGGCGCGCCATGTCCAACGTGGTATTCCAACGGGCTTTGCCGGTGGCCAGATCGACACACGCCAGACGGCGATCACCTTGCACAAACACGTTGTCGCCGACCACAACGGGGCTCGAGCCTGGATCGGCCGTGCCGTTATACGTCCAGACGTGTTCGGCACCGGACGACGAAATCCGAAAGCACCGCAGGCCCCGTTTGCGACTGCTGCCGTACGTGATGAGCTGGTCCCCGACGAGGACCGGAGTCGATTGCCCGCCCTCGCTACGAACCCGCCACTGCTCCTGCCCCGTCCGCGGGTCGACCGCGATCGTGTCGCCGTCGCCGACATTGGCAATGACCAGATTGCGGCCGGCACCGTCCCACACAACCGGGCTTGAATGCGTGCCGCGGGTGGCCTTCGCGTCACCTGCCCAGACGATCTCGCCCGTGGCGGCGTCGAGCCCATAGAGCGAGCCGCACAGCACCACAGCGATGCCGTCGGTGACTGCGACGGAGGACTGCAGGAATTCGTCACGAAACTCGCCAGGCAGCTTGCGTTGCCAGAGGTCGTCCCCCGAGACGGCGTCAATGCAGTAGGCAACTCGCCCCGCGCCCAGGGTAAACAATCGCCCGTCGATCACGGCGGGGGAACCCGATTGAGAAAATCGCGTGTAGACGCTGTCACGTTGATTGGTCCAGACGAGCTCGCCCGTCCGGGCATCGAGGCAATAGATGAATTCGTCGTGGCGAAAAAATGACGCGCGCAGTTCGTCTTCATCGCGGCGCTTGCGTTCATATTCCGCGTACTGTTCGTCGGACATCCCGACCCGTTTTTCCGGCGGCAACCAGGGGAACTCTTGCTTGGGGAGCGCGCCTGCCTTGAGTCGTGTCTTCTTGTGGGCAAACAGATAGACCCGTCCATTCACCACAATGGGACTCGACCAGCCACCCCCTTGCGCGCCGGCAATGGCCTGATCGGCGGTCCACGCCGCGGCAAGGCCGGTTGCCGGAAGCGCGTCGCGCAGCGCTGGCGAATCGGGTGCCGCGCCATCCCGCTGCGGGCCGCGCCATTGATTCCAATCCGCTGCCGCCAGGGATGCGGTAAACGACACGGCACAGACGAGACCGAGAATTCCAAGGCGATTCATGAGTGGTTCCCGTTATTGGTTGGTGTCGTGCCGGTCGCGACCGAGCTCGACGGGAATTGATGTCGGTTGGCCGATGTTCACCGCTGATTATTGCAGAATTTGAAACAGATTGCTGTATTGGTCAGTCCACAAGGGAATCGGCTTGTAGGTGCCCGCGATCGGGTCGGCCACCAAGGTGATCTCGGGCGTGTTGAGGAAAACGTCGTTGCGCGTCAGCAAGACCCAATCGGAAGATGCCTCGCCGACATATTCGTCCTCATTCCATTCGATCTTCACGGCGGGGACCTGGAGGTGCGCCGCAATGCCCCCGACCACCGGCGTCAGATCAAGATGTCGGTTGCTGATGTGCACGGCGATGATGCCGTTCGGCTTGAGGTGACGCAGATATTCTTGGAACGCTTCGGCGGTCAGCAGGTGTGCGGGAATCGCGTCACCGCTAAAGGCATCCAACGCAATAATGTCAAATTCCTGGGGTGGTTGTCGTTCCATGGAAATGCGTGCATCACCGAGGATCACATTGACCTCCGCGTCACTCGCGCTGAGGAAAGTAAAGTATTCGTTGGCGAGCTGGACGACGTTGGGGTTGATTTCATAGTAGGTGTACGATTCGCCGGCGCGACCATACGAGGCGATGGTGCCCGTGCCGAGCCCCACCACTGCGACCCGGAGTGGATCGCGCGTGACGAGATGTGTGATCGCCATGCCGATACCGCTGTCAGGATTGTAGTAGGTGGTCGCTTCCTTTTCGCGATCCGGGTTGAGGAACTGCGAACCGTGCAAGATGCGTCCGTTCAGCAGACGCCGAATATGGTTGTACGAGTCGTCCTCATACATTTCCTCGACGCTCAACACGCCGTAAAAGTTGCGAATCGAGAACAGGGCGTCGGAGTTGAGGCTTTCGAATTGGGCCCGCACGACAACCAGCAGCAGCACGAAACCAACGACCATCGCCAGGCCTTTGCCCCACAAGCGGCTGATCGGCCAGGTGGTCCAGAAGTCGTCCCACAGCACACCCATCGCCAGCATAAATGACGCCACCAGCCCGATGCCGAGCTCTAAGTGGGTCGAGAAGATTTGAGGGCACATCAGCGCGACAAAGATTCCCCCAAGCGCGCCGCCGGCGGAGACCATCAAGTAGAACGCTGTCAGCCACCGAGTTGGCGGCTTGCAACGAACGAGCTCCCCATGGCACACCATGCAAATCAGAAAGAGCATGCCGAGGTAGAGGCCGGCCTCGACCAGCAGATCACCGGTGTAATCCGAGATGTCGATCTTGAGATTGACCTTCGCCAGCAATTCTTCGACATGAACGTCCAATTGGGTAATTGCCAGCAAGACCAAAGCAGACATCGTGACAACGCTGAAAACCCGCCGCCGATACCATCGCGCACTGTCGAAGCAGATGATGAACGAGAGCAGGTACAGTCCCAACGGTGCGACCCAGAAAAAAGGGACCACAGCCACGTCCTGGCAGACGTGGTTGGTGACGGCCAGCAACATCATCGACGCCAAGGCCGGCAACAGCAGCCAAGCCAGTCGGCGATCAAACGACGGTGGTTCCGTTGTCGGCAGCTCGGGAGGACACTGCTGGCCACCGTGATCGGTCGAAGCTGACACGTGCGCCGCAGTGGGAATCTCGACGACGTCGTTCCCAGTGAGGTGCCGCGCTGCATCGTCGTTGTCGGCCAGGGTGGATGTCTGGTCCCCCTCAGGCTCCGCCCGACTTTCCCGGTAGGTGACCCAGGCCAACGCGCCGCAGAGCACCGCGAAGAAGGCAAAGGCCGCCGACCAGATTCCACCTTGCCAGGACGTCGTAAGCAGCGGTTCAAACAGAAACGGATAGGTTAACAGCGCGCCCAGCGAGCCGGCATTTGACAAGGCATACAGTCGATATGGCGAACGGCCTGGAACCAGTCGGCTGAACCAGGCCTGCACCATCGGACCTGTCGATGCCAGGACAAAGTAAGGAAGACCTACGTTTCCCGCAAGGAGCATCAGAATGCGCCATGTTGGCTGGGCTCCATCGACCGGCTTCCATGCCGCGTCGGGTGTGATCGGCAACGTGACTGCGGCCACGGCAATCAGAGCCAGATGCACCCCCACACGCCAAGTGGGGGAGGGGAGGCGTTCCAGGAAATGTGCGTAGGCGTATCCTGCCAACAGGGTCACTTGAAAAAATAGCATGCATGCCGTCCAAACGGCCGGTCCGCCGCCGAACCACGGCAGGATCATCTTGCTGATGATTGGCTGCACCTGAAACAGGAGAAATGCGCTTAGCAGGATCGTCGCTGCGCACCACCAAGCAAATGCAGCCGTCTTGTTGTTTGGCATAAACGTGGTTCGCAAAGGAGAGTCGAGACAGGGAAGGGATTTGCCATGCGGGTCGGGACGGCTACTCTGTTTGTTTATAGTCAGTCCGCTCGGCCTCCGCGAGTAGTTCGCCAGCGGACGTTTCGCGTAAAATCGGGCCGCGTTCACGCAGCACTTCGAGGACCAAGGACCAAGAAGCATGGACGTTTCCGTCATTATTCCAGCCCTCAACGAGGCCGATCGGATCGGGACGGCGATCGCCCGTGCGTGGACGGCCGGCGCCGACGAAGTGATCGTTGTCGATGGCGGGAGCACGGATGCGACCTGCCGGCTTGCCAAGGCGTCCCGCTGTCGACTGCTAACGTCTCCCGCCGGACGCGCGGCGCAGCAGAATATCGGCGCGGAGGAAGCACGCGGTGACGTGCTCCTTTTCCTCCACGCGGACAATTGGCTGGCCGCAAACGGTGTCGATCAAATTCGCGACCTGGTGTGCGAAGGCCAGGGCCTTGGTAATGGCACGCGGCACGGTGCGTTTCAGCAAACGGTGGATGCACCGCAGCGCCGCTATCGATGGCTGGAATGGGGTAACGCCTGGCGCGTGCGGTGGCGAGGTCTCCCCTACGGCGACCAAGGTATCTTCGTTTGCCGTGACACGTTTTTCGCCGCCGGCGGTTTTCCCAAGGTGCCATTGATGGAAGACTTGATCTTGATGCGAACCCTCCGCCGCACCTGCTGGCCGCACCTGCTGAAGGGGCCGCTGCACGTCGACCCCCGCCGCTGGGAGCGGCACGGTGTCGTGCGACAGACTTTACGCAACTGGTCGCTGGTCACGGCCCATGACTGCGGCGTCCCTTTGAATCGCCTGGCCAATTTCTATCGACGTCACGATTGTTAGCTTGGGTTCGTCACGCGACTAGGATTGTGCGCGGGTCTGAACCAGGGTTGTGCGCGGGGCTCCCGCCGGGGTTGTGCGCGGGTCTCCCGACCCCGCACAGGGTCCGACCGTAAGGTCTCACCGGCATCATTCCGTTCCGCGGGTTTTGGGAGACCTTCGGTCGCGCGTTTCGGCGGGGTCGGAGACCCGCGCCGAACCCCGCCGCTGACCCAGAACCCGCGCCGCTAACCCGCGCCGAACCCAGAACCCCGCCACGTACCCGCGACGAAGACAGCTTCGATTCGGCACGCGACCAGCGTGAAGTTGCGGGGTCGTCGGCTAGGCATTCGCCTTTAACTCGTAGCGTTTGATTTTGCGATCCAGGGTCGAGCGTTCAATTCCCAGGATTTCGGCGGCGCGGCTCTTGTTCCAACCGGTCGAATTCAGGGTCGCGCCAATGTGCCGTTTTTCCATGTCGGCCAGCGTCGACGGTTCGTAAGTGGTTGCTGCAAATTGAAATTCCCCCGATTCGCTGGCGGTCGACAGGTTGGACAGTGTGAGGTCGTCGGCCGCGACCACATCGTGGTGTGTTAGCAGGACCGCGCGTTCCACAACGTTTCGTAGTTCGCGGACATTCCCTGGCCAACGGTAGTGCTGCATCAGCTCGATCGCTTCGGGCGAAAATCCTTGCAGTTTGCGTCCGGTTTCTTCGTTGAACGTGGCGAGAAAGAAGTTGGCCAGTTCGATCGTGTCCCCCGGCCGTTTGCGGAGGGGCGGAACCTGAATCTCGACGACGTGCAGGCGAAAATAGAGGTCGCGGCGAAAGTTGCCTTCCGCGACCGCGCGTTCCAGATCGCGATTGGTCGCGGCGATAACGCGCACATCGACCTTGATCGCCTTGCTGCCTCCAACCCGCTCGAAGGGATGCCCTTCCAGGACCCGCAGGAACTTGCTTTGAATGGACGAGCTCATTTCGCCGATCTCGTCCAGCATCAACGTGCCCTGATCGGCGGCCTCGAATTTGCCAATCTTCCGTTCGGTGGCTCCGGTAAATGCGCCCCGCTCGTGGCCAAAAAGCTCGCTTTCCAGCAGAGTTTCCGAAAGTGCGGCGCAGTTCAAGCAGACGAATGGTCCGTTGCTGCGGGGACTGGAAAAATGCACGGCCCGCGCCACCAGTTCCTTGCCAACGCCGCTTTCGCCGCGAATCAGGACGGTCGCACGGCTCGGTGCCGCCCGCGAAATCTCTTCCTGAACCTGCTTCATGATGGCACTGGAGCCGATGATCTCGCTTTGCGTTCCGAGCTGTTTTCGCAACTGCACGACTTCGGAACGCGTGGCGGACAGGTCTTCGGTCAACGCCTGTTGGAGGCTTAGGTTCTTGAGAGCCAGCGCCACGTTCTCCGCGACCGCCAAGGTGAATTCCAAGTCATCTGCATCCAAGTTGCCGCCGGTGGCGGTGCAATACAGATGGACCAGGCCGATCACCTTTCCATCCTGCCGGATCGGCGCGCAAATCACACTTGTCGCCGAAAATAGTCCTGCACTGTCGCGAATACCCAGCGAGCTGTCCCCTTCGATGTTTCGGGCCAGCACCGCCTCGCCGTCCTTGAGCACCATGGTGGCGAGGAACGCGGAGACGCGGCGGTAGGAAGATTCGACTTTCGTTCGCGAGGCGATCAGGTCCATTTCGTCAATCGTCAATTCGCCTCGAGCGTCGCGTGTCGCCAGCAGCAACCCTCCAGCATCGACGTTCGTCCCCTCGAATAACCCATCGAGGGCCAAATTGGCCGCATCGGTGACACTGGTCTGGTTGGCTAGTTCGAATGCCAGTCGGCAGAGCTGCGCGGCCGATTCGCCGACTTTGGGGGGCGGCACATCCGTCGCCGGACTACGCTGCAGATAACGCGTGTGACCGCGTCGGTGTGTAATCGTCGTGGGTTCGAACGCGTCATCCAGAACGTGCGAATCGCTGATGCTGGGAATGGGGACGCCGCTGACGGTCTCTCCGTTGGTGTCCAGGGAATCGTCGACGCCGACGAAGGCCTGGGAAAGGTCATGCACAAAGGCCATCTGGCAGTGGGCAATTCGAATCACGTCGCCCGGTTCCAAGATGTGGTCGCCGTGGATCTGCTGACCGCCGACGACCGTTCCATTCCGGCTGTCCAGGTCGCGAATCGTCCACTTGCCACCGGACGAGAAAACCTCGCCGTGGTTGCGACTGCAGCGTTCGTCCTTGATGACGATCTGGCAGGTCGATGCACGTCCAATGGTCACCGTCCTTCCGGCGGTCAGCCGAAAGACGTCGGTCCATTTGGTGCCTTCACGAATAACAAGATAGGCTAACATAGGCAGTTAATTATCACCAAATGGACCGACGTCTTTCGGCCGCAAGAGAGGCAACTGGCGTCGACGCGGGTCGCGAGGCTGGTCCGCAAACTGCCAGAGAACCTGGACTTAGACCACCCACCCCGATTTGTCGACGCCGCCCCGCGGTATGCGGCGTTGGATGCGGGCCCGGCCGTCTGTGCGAGCACCTTAGTGTCCAATCGAAGGCCAGGGCAAATCCCAGGCCTCGACGAGGTTTCTGTTGAAAAAAACGACCCTGAGAGTTATTCTAGTTTCAAGTGCGGCCACGCTCTGCGGCGGGGGCGCCGATTTGGGCGAAAGTCCCAGTTAACCAGACCATTCGAAGGGTGTCTTCCCTTTCCACGTGTTCGTGGCACATTCCGTGCCGCGCAATGCACTGCAAAAATAAAAAGGAGCCTGTCATGGGCACGATCGTCCCAGCACGCAAATTGACGCGTATCACCTCCCGGGTGTTGATCGTCGCGCTCGTTGTTTCCCAGTTTAACGTCGCTTGGGCCGGACACCGCGGTGGCCGAAGTAGCGCCGTGGGTGGGATTTCGATCGACGTCTCCGGCGTGGTGGGACCACCCAGCCGCGACGGTTTAAAGCTCCGCTTGGCGGAACTCAAGAAAGAGGTCAAAGCCGCCCCTGATGAAATGGTGATGCCTGTCAAGATGCGCATTGTGTCGCTCCGTGGGCTGGCGGCTTCGTGTGACGACGCGCTGAAGAATCGATTCGGTCGTCTCCCCGAGGAAGTACGGTTTCTGGCCGGATTGCAGCGGATTCAGTTTGTCTTCGTCGACCAGGAGGCCAACGATATTTTGCTCGCCGGGCCCGCCGAAGGTTGGCGGATCGACGATCGTGCCAACGTGGTCGGCGTGACGACCGGGCGCCCGGTGTTGCAGTTGGATGACCTGCTGGTCGCATTGCGGCAAGTGGATGCTGCTCGCACCGAAGGGATCTCCTGCTCAATCGATCCAACCGAAGAAGGGTATCGCAACCTGCAGCAAGTCTTGGATGCCCAGCGTTCACAAGCCCGGTTGAACCCGCAGGTGCTCGAACCGTTGATGAAAACGGCGTTTGGCCCCCAAAAGGTGACCATTAAGGGCGTGCCCGCAACCAGCCACTTCGCGCGGGTCCTGGTGGCCGCCGACTATCGCATGAAGCGAATCGCGATGAAGCTGGAAGAAGCCAAAGTCAAGGGCTTGCCCAGCTACCTCGATCTGATGAAATCCAGTCGCGGCGCCGGCGGCAACGTCAATCCTCGCTGGTGGCTGGCCTGTAACTACGAGCCGCTGCTGGCCAGCGAAGACGGGTTGTCGTGGGAACTTCAAGGACCCGGTGTGAAAGCGATGACGGAAGACGATTTTGTGGCGGCCGATGGTACCGTGACAGGCACCGGACGCAGAAGCGCGGCCGCACAGCGGTGGGCCGACATGATGACCGAGAAATACGACGAACTGTCTGCCGGAGATGTGGTCTTTGGTGAACTTCGCAATCTGATGGATATGTGCGTGGTCGCCGCCCTGATCAAGAAGAACCATCTTTGGGAAAAAGCCGGTCTCAGCGTCCCGGTTCTCACCGATCAAGACAGCCCGTTGAAGCTGGAAGCCTCCAACGCGGCCAAGCAGATCGCCCCCGAAGTCAGCTTTTTGCGAACTCGCAATTCATGGATCGTTACCGCGTCCGGCGGTGTACAGGTCGAATCCTGGCAGGTCGCCCAGCAGGTCAAGACGTCGAGCGAGTTGGCGAGTGTCCGCGAGCAGGCGGTTTCC
>JAUIHJ010000046.1 GCA_030432015.1 bacterium | reverse complement strand
AGCGACGCCGGCGAGGCGACGTTCGATCATCTGAGACTTGCCGAGCGGCCGGCTGCCGACGGTGACCACGTCCGCCATCTTGCCGGTCTCAGGTTGAAAGTAACCCTTATGTTCGCGCATCATCCGCTCGGGCAACGTAAAGACGATGCACTGCAGATCGAAGAGATCCATGACGGCATTGTTGTATTGAAAACGGTTCATCCGCCGGATCGGCGCGTGCGGAAAAGTTCGCTGCTTGGCAACGTATGCATTCAAGATTGCCGTAAGTTCCTTGACGAGCGTGTGGCGGAGTTGGGGATCCAGTTGCGGCTCGTCGACCGGCGGCATTTCTTCGAGATCCAGAACCTCGATGAGCCTGCCAATCAACTCGACATTCTCCGCCAGATTATCGCGACCGAGCGCCAGCAAGTTGACGTCGCTTTCAGCTTCATCCGTCGCGTCGTGACACTTCGCGCAGTGTTGCCGGATGACGGGCGCGATGATGTCGGTAAATCGATCGGATGCGGCCGCGTGTAGATCCGTCATGAAGAGAACGACCAGCGAAACCAGCGAAAAGCAGATCGTCCACCGAGGTCCGCCATGCTGGCGCCGGTCGGCCGCTGGTTGCCTGACTGCATGGGCCGGCAATCGGTCCCAAAGAGAGTTTGCTGTCGTCGCTGCGTTCGTATCATGTGTGTCGCGCATCAGCGAATCAGCCCATGGCCTGGAACAGGGAAAGCCCTTGCATTCTAACAGGAAGTCGCGGGATCAGCACGGCGATCAATCCAGCAGGCCGCCGATTTCAATCAAGTGCAATTGCCTGCCCTGGTTTCCGTGCGGCGCGTCGATGCAGACCAGGCGGCCATCGGGACTCGAGCGAGGATGGGTATCCACACGCCATTCGCCGGTGTAGACCTTGGGAAGATGAAAATGCCCGAGATCAACGCGTCGGCCGGTTGGGACATGATACAGGTGCGGGGTCTGAACTCGGTCAGCCCCTTTGGGATAGGTGTCATTTAAGATCCAGTCGTTGCCTGGCAAGTAGCTCAAGTGGCCACTCGGATCGAGGACCCCATGCCCAACCTCTTCGACCTGGCCACCCTCGGCGTCTTCAAACAGAAAGTCACCCCAATTCGGGTTGCCCAGCAGGTTCTTGGACTGAGCCAGAATGTGATGCGCGTCGCGCCATATGAAATGTGAGGTGTATCCATTGGGGCAGACGAGCCGAATGTCGCTGCCGTCTGGCTTGGCCGTGATCATCCGCGTCAAGCGGCTGCCGTTTGGATAACGCCAGCGATGCAACGCGATGAAACGCCCACCGTCGGGGCTGAAGAGCAGATGATTAAAGTAATGCTTGATGCCGAACGTCTCGTTAGGAATCACGCCAAGGCGGGCAATGTCGGCCAGTGAAATGATGAGTTGCGACGCACCCGATTGCAGATCGACATGAAAGATTCCGGACTCCGTCGGTGCAAGGTCGTCCGCAAAGGGGTCAGGGAGTCCCGCGTAACCGTATCCGGGGCGCACGTCATTGATGCGGCGAAAGTCCGGCGTCACGGCCGACCGCCCATCGGGACTTACGGAATAGATGGGATGTGGAATCGTCCGTTTTTTCCGTGTTTGAATATCGAGGATGTGGCAGACAAACCGATCGCCGACCCGGTCGTTCCAGAGGATTTCCGTTGCTGAACCGGGAAGCCATTGCAGCATGCACCCTTGCTGCCAACACCAGGCACGACTGGTTCCTAATTCGATCCAGCGGTCGTTGTCCTTGAGGTCGACCATGCCGACCTTGATCAGGTCGTCCGCCGTCGGTGACCGGTGTTCGAAGTCGACTTCCATCCCCAGCACATAGCGGCCGGATGGATCGAATTGCAGCTTGTCGTAGTAGCCAAACCAATGGTGCTTTGGCCCCCGAGTGATGACGCGGGTCGGCGGAAATTCAGCGCCTTGGGCCAGATTCCCCAGCAGCATGGCGGTCGCGCCGGATGCGCCCGCACTGAGAAAGGTTCGGCGGTCAAACGTCGTGGCCATGGTTCGAGCTCCTGCGGGACGGTTGCGTTTTGGGCAAAGCCGTGATTACGGGCTCTAGCCATTTTAGCTATGCACTGGCCCGATAGAGCCGCGCGTTGCCCTGTTTTCCGACTTCGTCAAACGCCCCCATATGACGCAGGCAATAGGCGATCCGTTGAGCGACACTGCGGTCGATGTCGAGGCCGGCTGCAAGTTGAGCGGTATCGAACTCGGATGGCAAGTCAGGCGGCATCAATTGAAGAAGGTCCGCGGCGGTCCGAAAGTTGTACGCTCGTTCGATCTGGACCAGCTTTTGATCTTCGACTTGCTGGTCGCCTTGGCGGTGTCGCCGCCGGCGCCCGTGACCCGGGAACCGCCATTCTTCGACTTCGACCAGGGGGGCCTCGAGCAACAAATTCACGTGAGGGAAGACACGCGTAAAATAGATCAGCTCGTGAAATAGATCCAGAATCGTGCCCTTCTTGGGGCTCAGCCGACGGCTGATCACCTTGCCGCCCCGGCGGGCCTGCTTGATCAACCGTTTACGGACCACGATCGGTTTGACGACGCGGACCCGATGTTTCTTTAACAGGTTGGAAATCTTGGTGCGAATCGCGGCCAACGAACCGTGCTGGATTTCGATCAGTTCGCCATTGCGAACGACGTCAATACGGTACCTGCCCAGCGTCTGTTCGATCTGCGCGTCGGCCGCCTCTTCGGCATAGACCAACTTCAATTGGCGATGTAACGAGGTTTCCATGCCGGTCCGCGACGGGATTGGAGGTTCGATATCGTGTCGCCGGACGTTAGCGTTTTCCGGCGGCCGGAGCCACCGCATTTTTGGGCTACTTCTTCAGCGGGATCTCGTTGACGGTGTAGTAGGCGCGGCGGTGCAGCAGCGGGCGTCCATCCTGCGCTCGCATCTTCGCCAGCGAAAAGTCGTGAATGTGCCCCTCTCGGATCGTTTCCAAGTGTAATCGGACTTCGAGTCCGTCCGCCGCGACATCCACCTTGGTGACGGCGGGTGTCGTGTGATCAACTTCGGGGCTGCCGTAGAATCCAGCATAAATATGCGTGTAGGTGGTGAGCTCGTAGGTATCCACGCGAGCCGCGATGCCGGCATCGACGGGCTCGGTGAACGTGAGCAGGAACCCGTCTGGCGTGATGTTAATCTCCTGAATCTCGAACGGAGTCACGCCGGTCCAATCCAAGCGATCAAGGGCGAACGGTTTTTCGCCCCGCACCGGCCATTGCGTATTGGTGGTGAAACCGCCCGCGATGAGCTGTCCTTGTGGCGAGAACTCGACATTCATGATGCCCGTCGAAAGGCCTTCGCGAAACGGATAACAGGCGCCCTGCCAAACGCCGTTGACCTGCTCGGTGGTCGCTCGCATGATCACGCTCAGCGTATAGTCGCCCACGAAAATCTGGTCGTCAAATGGTCCGAACTTGCCCTGGGTGTGATTTAGCTTGAAGCCGGAGATGGACCTCCCCATTTTGATATACGGGAAGATGACCGCCGGCGGTACCAGCTCCTTGACCCGCTTCTTTTCGACTTGAATCCGTGAGTTGTTCGCCGGTTCAAGTCGCGGGGCCTCGACCCCCAGGGCAAATGGATACCAGTTGTAGCTGGCCGGATGGCCGAGAAAGCCACCCTGCTTAAGATGCTTCAGCGAGCAGGCGCCGTTCCAGGGTCCCTGGCTTTCGACACAGAACATCACGCCCTGAGCGTTGGGGCCGACTCCGGCCGGGCTCCGCAAACCGCTGCAAACCGGAATCGTCTGGCCGTCCGGAGTCACCTTGAGGCACCAACCTCGAAACAGTTGCCGAGAATAGTACGAGCCGGTCAAGCCTAAGACGACCCAGATGTTGCCGTCCGGGTCGTGCTTTGATCCGAAGGCAAACTCATGACCTTCCTCATACCCCCAGGCGTTGCTGAGCGTCTCGTATCGATCTGCGAAACCATCCTGATCTGTGTCCGACAGGCGTGTGACTTCGCCGAATTGGGTAATGAAAATATCGCCATCTTTGTGCGCGACCCCGAAAATTTCGTCCTGTCCGCTGGCAAAGAGATGGTAGGTCGGCGCGGGTGGCGTGTCGAACGCACCATCCACGAAGTAGACGTCACCCTTCCGCGTACCCACCACCAGGCGGCCGTCGGGGAGAACGTCGAAACTACCCGCCTTCAGCGGCACTTCCTCCGGAATCGGAATGCTGACCAGCTTAAAATATTTTTCTTCCTCCTGCGCAGTACCCCACATTGCGCCCAGGTCTTCCGCGGACACCGCGGTGGCTCCCCAGAGAACCACCCAGGGAAAGACGATCAGCAAGAGGCGAGCGACGCGCATATTTGGTACCTACCACCGATATTCCAAGACGAACGTTGACCTGCCCTGCGGCACCTGCAACGGAATCAGCAACTCTTGCGGTTCCCCTTCGCGCACCATCGCCTGCTGCGGACCGGCAATCCTGATGGTGACTTGATCCGCGACAAATGTGGTCTGGGCTTTCGCCCCCTCCCGCGCGGCCGCTTGTTGCCGAATCGTCCCGCCCGCGGCCGCTCGAAAATAGAACATCTCCTGCGCCGCTGGCGACTCGAACGTCAACGTGCGCCGGAAGTAGGCGTTCTTCGCTTCGTCCAGGATGTCTTCAAAGTAATCTTCCACCCGCATGTCGCCGTAGTCATAGATGAACGTCGGCCGCTTCTTGCGATCAAGCTGGTAGCCACGAAACCGATAACCGTGATCCTGCGGGAAGAGATAATCCGTCTTGCGTTTATACGGCCAGTTGTCTTCCAGCGACTTCAGGCGGTGAAAGGGAATCCCGGGTGGAAATTCGATTCGGTTACGGCCTCTGGCGGAAAAGCGACCGGCATCCGCGGTGACAAAGTCGCCCTTCCACAACAGCCTCAAATTCATCTCTTGCGAGTCAAACGCCAGGCTGAGCCGCTCCGGGTAGCCCACGGCAATGCCCCGATAGCCAGCATTCCCGCGACCTCGACAGATCACCGGTTCGTCGGTTACGCGAAGTTCGGGCGACTTGCGCGACAAGCCAATGGGATTCTTGGCACGAATCCCATCTTCGAGATAAACCCAGATCGATTCAATTTGTCGCTGGGTGTCGCCGCCCAAAATGTCTTGTTTAAAGGAATGCCCACCAGGCCACGCGGCCGGCATAATTGTGCCGGGTTGGAAACGCGCCGGATTGAGCAAGTACAAGTAGAACCAGTTTTTCTTGAGTCGCTCGGTTGCATGAATGATATCCATCGCACCCGGCCCGCTGGCCTTTTGTCCGTTGAAATCGTGGCAGGCGATGCAACTTAGGCCGGTGGTGCCGACCAACGTGTGGCCCGCCAGCTTGGTTTGATCAACGTCCTTGATCTCGGCGAACGTCGTTTCCTCGAGCGCATCAACTTCTTCGAACAATTCGATGAGGTGCCCGACGTTTGACTCGCCGAATTGTGGCATCCGAGTTGCCAGGTAGTCGCGTTGCTGTTGACCTCGCAGCATCACCTCTTTCATCCATGTGGTTTGCAGCTTGGCACCGACCAGCGTCAACGGCGGAGGGATGCGGCCTTGATTGCCAAGTTCCTTTTTGCTGCCGACGAAATACGCGTTTCGCTCGGCGGACACGCCACCCAGTTCTGCTCGCTCGTGACATCCAATGCAGTTGAAGGTAACGAGCGATTTATGGAGACGTTCACGTCGCGTGAACTTGGCAATGTCGATCTTGCCGAGGAGTGGACGAAGCAAGTCTCGCTGGTTGGATGCGAGTTGAAACCGGGGCGCAGGTCCGGGGTTATCGCTGAGACATCCGCGGCCAGCCTGCAGGTCGCCCCACGCGATCCGTGGATCACTGGTGACCGTGGCGTCGCGTGTGATCTTGACGTCGTCATGACACCTGACGCAACCGAGTCTGGCGAATTGACGCCGGCCTTCGGATAGCAACGTCGCATCGATGTGATACGGGCGATAGGGGGCGATCGGTGTCGGGGAAATCGAGAGGCGTTCGGCGCCGATCGCTTGCCGTGTCAGGCCGGGCCCGGCGAATTCCAGGACCAATCGCGGTTCCTTGCCGGCGTGGATGTAGGTGAAGCCAATCGCATTCCAGCCAGCCGTCAAAGTCGCTGCGGCCTGGATCATCTTGACACCGCGCCGCGAACTCGGCTCGAGGTTCACGACTTCCTGTTCATTGAGCGACAATTGGCCGCCGTTCATGGTCAGAAAGAAGGTGTATTCACCGGCGGACTCGACGTTCAAATACCCCTGATACTGCAGCGCAGAATTGGTCGGGAGTGGCGGGACGCTGTTGAGGTCGAAGTTATCGGCGTGTCCAGACTTCTCCTTGGTGACATTGACTTCCAGCCCTTCCCAGACACGACCGCGTAACATCGTGTAATGCAGATGTCCTGGAACTTGCGTCTTGCGGAGCAGGTAATGCGCGATCCGTTCGGCATCGCGTCCGTTTAGCCGCATGTCGGGCATGCGCCCGGAAGGGCGCGTCTTGTGCGGCGCCTGGAGGAATTCGGCGAGGCTTTGGGGATGATACTTGGTTTCCAACGCCCCCAGCGGTACCGACGACGCCACCAGCAACTCGTCACCGTCGGCGTTGCGGGGCGCGTGGCAGGCGACGCAGCCGACGGTGTGAAACAGTTCTTGCCCCAGTTCGGCTGCAACGGTGTCAATGGCCTGCGGCTGAAAGGGACGGGTCGTGTTCAGAGATAGCAGGAAATGGGTGATCGCCCGGGCCGCCTGTTGTTTCTCCCCCGCCGCCATGTGGGCCATCACGTCCGGCATGGTCGTGCCCGGTTTGGTGGCGTGCGGCGTCTGGATAAACTGTTCCAGGTAGTACGGATTGACGCGCGTACCGACTGCCGACAAACGCGGCGCTTGCCTCGACGTGCTGGCGATGGACGCGGTGGCGGTGTGGCAAGCGACGCAGTTGAACTCTTCCACGAGGACCAGGCCGCGGAGCGTGTCATCGAGTTGGCTGGCCGCCAAGGCAGGAATCGCGACCCGGTGGTTCGTCTGTCCCAGCGCGGACGGCCCCAGCAATCCGAACGTTGATACGACGGCAATTGCGAGCCATTGCTGGGGAGCGGGTCGTCGTATCGTGCGATGCATGTATTCCTTCATCTCTCCAGAGCGGGATGGCGGTCCACCATGATCGTAGCCTGTGGCTAGTATAGTCAGGTCCGGCGATGCCCACATCGGGTGTCATGCGGTGGGTGCATCCAGGACGACAGTATAGCGCTTTCCAGGCCGTCCATGCTCCGCAAATCGGCTGGGCAGAATGTAGGACAGGCTTCGCGTTCCGGCAACCTGCGTCGGACCCCGGGGACAGGTGGATGCCGGGCCAGCTGCAACAAGAAATGCCCACACACCATACCGCGGCGTGGCGGCATGGTGTGTGGTGAAATGACAATCGCGACGGACAGGAATCGTCCTACTGCGTCTTCACGTCTTGAATTCGACCGTCGCCACTTGGCGATGGTTTTTTCGTCAGGCCCAAACCGCCCGGTGCCGTGACGTCGAGCGCAGCTTCGTTGTTCGTCTCGTTCGATTCATGAATTCGAGACCAAGTCGGCAGGCTGGTGTCACCGCCGCTGATGGGTGCATCGGCCTGGGCAACGAGACGAACGTTGCGACCGGCCAGCAGACGCTCGGCATCTGGAATGCGGACAGTACCTGTCTTGACCGTCGACTCTCCCGCCGCCAGAGCATCGATCAGACCGGACCAGCGGAACGTGTTGCCGTAGCGGATCCCGTTGAAGAAACTTTCGACCGTACCGCCGTTTCCCTGGTTCAGTACCGTCATGCGGACGGGAATTCGCAGAGTGTCACCGTCGTAGCTGGGAGCTCCGTTCGATTCCAGCGAAGTGATCACCAAATCAGCGGGCTGCGTCGCTTCCCAGAAAGCGTCGGCCACGAAGGTAAACGAATGGGCAATCGAGTTGTTCGTCGAGTTAACGATGAAGGCAAACTGAATGTTGCCAGGAAAGGAGATGAGCCGGCTACCGCCGCCACCGTTGGAATCGCCGAATCCGCCGTTATGCGTGTAAGCCGGGCCCAACTTGTTCTTGCCGACCCATTCGCCTTCCCAGATCCCCATTTCCAATTCCTTCATTACCTCGACCATCGCGGGTTCAAGCAAATAGCCAGCTTCCCAGGCGGCGATGATTTGCGCCAGTTGCCACGACGTTACGTCCCAGCCGCCGGGGCCAAGTCCGCCGTAGTCGGGTCCCTGGACAATGCCGGCCGCACCTGGATTGGCAAAGTTGTAGTAGTGCGGATGATCGTAGCCAGCGCCCGAGGGATGCCAGGCGGTAGGAAAGACGTTCGGTCCGAGGCCCGCGGGGATGAACACATGCAGACGTGTCACGTCGGCAAACACATCGGCGACCGCAGTCTCGTGAATCGCATCGTCCCCTTCCAGGGGAATCAGTTCTTCCGCGGCCACGATGTACGCGACGACGACACGGACAATCGCATAATTCAAGTTCTCGTAGTCTTTCACGCCTGGATTGATGACGCCGCCTTGTAGCGTGGCGCGGGCCAGGAGGCTGTGCTGTCCAGGCGACCCGTCGAACAGCGCATCCAATTCGGCGGTCTTCTTCAAACCACTATTGTGCGATAGCAATTCATAAAACGAGATGTCCGCGATCGACTCGTGCGGCATCCAACTTGGCGGAACGTAGTCGATGATCGACGCATCGATCGAGATGCCGTATTGTTCGAGTACGGCGAGGGTTGCAATCGCGCTGATCGTCTTGCTGGAACTGGCGATCTCCAAGCGATCGCTGGTTGACATGCTGCGGGCGGGGGCATCCGCACTGGTCCGCGCCATGCCGCCGGCGCGATTCGCGATGTTCACCGCGTCCCGATAGACGGCGAATTGCCAGCCGGTGCAGTTGTCGGTCAGTTCCGCTTCCACGATGTCGGCAAACAACTCGACATCAAAGGAAACGGGGGTTTCCTCAGTCAGTTCGCCGGGCCCGCCTACTCCCGGGGGCTGTCCCCAAAGCGCGGTCATGGGGCACGCAACCGTGAGTACGAATGCGGCAGAAAAAAACAGAGCCGCTTGACGTTGCGTCTTGTACATCGTTGGATCCTCCTCGTGTTTGGTGCAGTAAATTTGTGTTGCAAGCATGGCGACCGCGGATGCGCCAACCGATGCGACCGCCGCTGCCTTTTGCTGCCGTGGTATAGATGGCGATGAATTGCCCGATCTTTCAGTCAAAGGCAAAGAAATTTCCCATCGGCCGACGCGCCGCTGCCGATCTGGTAGAATCGCCCGCCACGAACCCAAATGACCGAGTGCAATTCGGCGGCCATCCGGGACCGGCTCGTTTTTCGCCGCCCATTCGATTCAATTGCAGAAACACGGCCTGTCGGCGAAAAAGGTGCCTGTCCCGCTGACGGGGTGTACGCTGCTGAATCGTGCTCGGCCATTTAGCCGCACCCCATACGTGAGACCGCTCGACCCGCCAGCGACACCGTGCGGCCACACGGTGGAAGACCTACAGCGACGCGCAGATGACCTCGACCGAATTCCTAATCCTGCTGGCGACCTTGATCTCCGTTGTGCTGGCCGCTTCCGCACAGATCGTGATTCGACTTACGCTGCGGCAGACGAAGCAATTGCTGGCACCGCTGAGTGGTTTTGCTGCGGCGCGGAGGATGCTGGACGACGCCGGCCTCGATGACGTGGCCATAGAACAGGTGCCGGGAACGTTCAGCGACCACTATGAACCTCAGTATCGGGTGTTGCGGTTGAGCGAGGCGTCCTATCATGGGCGCTCCTTGGCGGCGGTGGGGATTGCCGCGCATGAAGTTGGTCACGCCCTCCAACACGCTGCCGGCGACATTCGCGTCCGCATCCTGGGGCTCGCCGGTATCGCCGCCAGCTTCGGTAGCGGCGCCGGGATTTTGCTGATGTTTTTGGGAATCGGGTTTCGCCCACTTTTCTGGCTGGGGGCGAGTGTTTTTAGCTGCGCCGTTTTCATGCAGATCGTGAATTTGCCCACCGAATTCAATGCGGGTCGGCGCGCCCGGAGGAAGCTCAACGAGTTGGAAATGATCCGGCCCGATGACCTGCCCGTTGTCTCGTACGTGATCGCGGCCGCCTCGCTGATCTATCTGGCCGTCACGTTGCAGACCGTCATTTCGTCGCTGATCGGGATTCTGCGATATATGGGGCGACGTGCCTGAGGGGAGGATGGTGCGCGGCGCTCCACTCTTTGGCCGGTGCGCGAGGGACGCTGCACGCGTGACACAACGCGGGTCGCCCGCACCGATCGCGATGCGGCGGCAAGGTGCTTCGCACGTCTCAGGGTTTCGCGTTACAATTGGAGCGATTCACCACCACGCCTCGCGCGACGGCCTTCCGGCCGCGACGATCACTCGGAGCCAACCGCATGTCCGCCTATCCCCTGATGTTTCGAGTTCGCCAAAGGTTCGAGCGACCGCGGGTCGACGATATTCCGGCCGAAGTGAACGCCCAATTATGCGGCCTGCATTTGTCCAAGACGATTCAATCAGGTCAGTCGGTCGCCATCACCGCAGGTAGCCGGGGCATTGCCAACATCCACCTGATCATCAAGGCAGTCGTCGACCATGTGAAGTCCATCGGGGCGGAGCCGTTCATTGTTCCGGCTATGGGAAGCCATGGAGGTGGGACCGCAGCAGGCCAGCGAAAGATCATTGAAGGATACGGGATTACCGAGACGTTTTGCGGGTGCCCGATCCGTGCCAGCATGGAAACCGTGGTCGTTTGCGATGCAACCGAAGGGTTCCCCGTCCATTTTGACAAGCATGCTTTCGAGGCAGACCATGTCATCGTGTGCGGTCGCGTCAAACCGCATACCGGGTTCACCGGAGATATTGAAAGCGGTTTGATGAAGATGATGCTGATCGGGCTGGGCAAGCACGCCGGTGCGAAGATCTATCATCGTGCGATCAAAGACCATAGCTTCGGGCAGATTGTCCGTAGCGTCGCGCGCGAAGTGCTCGGCAAGTGCCGAATCGCCGCGGGCCTGGCAATCATCGAAAATGGGTACGACGAGACCGCCAAGATCGCTGCCGTGGCGCCGAATGACTTCGAGGAGCGAGAAAAGGAACTCCTGGTTCAGGCCAAGCAGTGGATGCCACGCTTGCCCTTCAAGTCGGCAGACCTTTTGCTGATCGACGAAATCGGCAAAAACATCAGTGGGACCGGCATGGACACCAACATCGTCGGACGCAAGTTTCTGGATCATGTCGCGCACGAGAAAGAATTCCCCAAGGTGCGCTACATTGCCATTCGCGGCTTGACCAAAGAGACGCATGGGAATGCGACGGGCATCGGGCTGGCCGAATTCGCGTTGACGCGCGCCGTCGATTCGGTCGATCAGGAAGTGACGTTGACCAACTGCCTGACCGGTGGGCATGCCACCGCGGCGATGACCCCCGTTCAATTTGCCAGCGATCAGGAACTCCTGGAACGTGTCTTGCCGCAGATCGGGCTGACGGAGCCGGTCGATGCGAAGGTTCTCTGGATTCCCAACACCCTCGAGCTGGCGGAAGTCGAATGTTCTGCCGCATTCATGTCCGAGGCTCAGGGGCGAGATGACCTCGAACTGCTGACCGACCCCAGGCCGCTTCCGTTTGACGCCGCAGGAAACCTCAGCAGCGTGGAGGAACTGTCGGCGGGCGTCGCATCGTCTTGAACATCCGACCAGTCGTGGGAGTGAAACCATGGCATTCTTGAAAAACGTGATCCTGGCGTGTTCGCCGCGACGCCTCGTGGCGGCGATGGAGCGAGAGTCGCGGCAGTGGATCATGCGTTGTCCGGAAGGGCACGAGCAGTCCGTTTGGGATGCTGGTGGGATCCGCTTTGGCGCCAAGGGAAACCCACGCAAAATGGTCTGGTGCCCGAAATGCGAACAGCTACGCTGGCAACGGCTGTACAAACGCGGTTCACGTGCCGTGATCGATGGTCACGAAACCATGCCGAACTGACCGCGGCGCGGACGACGATGTACACGTTGGCAGAGTTGGCCGACCGATCGGGCCATCCCATTGATACGGCCAGATCAAACTCGACTTAGCCAACCCCGATTAAGCCAGTCTCGATTAAGTCAGCCAGAGTTGGCTGTCTCAAACAGGCGTTGCACGCGTCGCCGATTCTCTTGTGTGAATTGTCGGCACTTCGCGGACAGGTCGTCGCCACTTTCATAGCCGAGCAAATAGGCCAACTTGCCGAGTTCACGCGGGTCGTCCGGCAGGTCGTGCCGCGCCGTCGTGTTCATTAGCCGTAGACCGGATTCGACGCTGCGGATCAAGCGATAGGATTCGCCAAAAAATTGGGCATCTTCCGACCGCAGGTACCCGGCATCCGTCAAGGCGACGAGTGCGTCGAGCGTTCCTGGCATCAAAATCTCTGGCGATGAAGCGGCGTGGCGCAACTGCAACATCTGGACCGCGAATTCGATATCCATCGTTCCGCCCGGGCCCCGCTTCAGGTTACGCGGTCCGGCCGTCGCTTCCAACCGCTGCCGCATCGCCTGAATCTCTGCCACGTTTTCCGGCTCCCAGCTTGGCTCTGTGATACAGCGGTTCACGACCTCCATCACACGTTGGCAGGCCTTCGGTTCGCCAAACACCGGCCGTGCCTTGCAGAGTGCTTGCCGCTCCCACAAGCGGCCCTGGTGAGACTCGAAATAACGTTCGAGTTCTTCGAGCGAAACGGCTAGCGAACCACTTTGTCCGGTCGGCCGCAATCTGGAATCCAATTCATACAGCCGACCGTACGGCCCAATCCGAGTGACAAGCTTGGTGATCCGCTGGGCTAACTGGCTGAAGAAGTGTTGGTTCGAGGTGCTTTCGTGCCTGTCACCTGGCTGATTGGGCTGCGTAAACCCAGCCGCTTCGTACAGGAAGACGAGATCCAAATCGCTGTGGTAATTGGGCTCGCGTCCCCCCATTTTTCCCAAGGCCAGAATCACGGCGGTGCAGGCCTGTCCTGCAAGGGGGCCGTCTTGAATCGTCGGTCTGCCATGACGTTGGATAAGCCGCGCAGTTTCACGCCGCGTGATTTCGGCGACACAAACCTCTGCAATATCTGAGAGGACCCGATGGGTTGCCTGGATGTCTTCCTTGCCCAGGATGTCACGAACGCCAACCCGCAGGTGTTCCGAATGTTTGAAACTGTGGAGGATCGGTTCAATGTCCTCCGCCCCACGACACAATTCCGCCAGCGTGGCGGTTAATGCTTCGAGCGTGGGAAGTTTGTCCAGCAACAGCGAGTCCATCAACTCGTCAATCATGCCGGGGTTGCTGATCAAGATGCCCGACAGGTAGGGGCTCGAGGCGCACAGTTGCACATACAGTTTCAACGATGGTGGATTGAAACTGAACAGTTCCCACAGCGCGCCTTTGCCCCCCAGCGACTCGCTGACCTGACTTAAATTAACCAGGGTGGCGTCGGGGTCCGGCGTGGTCGCGATCGCCCGCAGCAGGCGAGGCGCGATCGATGCCAGGAAATGACGGCAGCGACGTGTCGACAGGAAGGTTATCTTCTCCGTGGAGAGGGCCATCAGGTTTGCGTAGGCGCCGCGCAGGTCACGAAATCCGTGCCGCCCCAGCACTTCCATGATGGTCGCTTCCGATGGATCCGGGTCAAGTACTAAATCGGATTCGGCTTCCGGCTGCTCCTGGTCGCCAAAGGCATCGTGCAGCAAGTGGTCGAGCATCTTACGATTGAGTTCGGTCTTGGTGCGCAAGGCGGCCTGAAACTGGGCCAAGGCTGTGCCGGCCTCCGTGTCGGCAAAACCCATCCGAATCGCCACGCGTTGCAATTCACGCTCGCCGTCAGGTAGTCGATGCGTTTGCAAATCGAACATGATTTGCAAGCGGTGTTCAAGTTTTCGCAAGAACGTGTAGTTCTCTTCCAGGATCGAGCGTTCTTGCCAAGTCAGGCAACCCGCCTGTTCAAGCGCCGCGATGGCCTCCATCGTATTACCGGTGCGGATCTTGGGGAGGTCGCCGCCATTGAGCAGCTGCAAGAACTGAATCACGAATTCAATCTCGCGGATTCCGCCGTGTCCCGTTTTGACGTTTCTTGCGTCATCGCCCTCATGCGTTGATCGATGTTCGATCCGCCGTTTGAGTGCTTTAATCCCGGTGATATCCGCAGTGCTCAGAAAGCGACGGTAGATCCACGATTCCAGTCGGGCCAGGAATTCTTGCCCCAGGGATAAATCGCCGGCCACCGGCCGCGCCTTGACATAAGCCTGACGTTCCCAGGTTCGTCCCTTGATGTCGTAATATCGCAGCATGCTCTCGGCGCTCTGGACGAGCGGACCTTGATTGCCTTCAGGACGCAGCCGTAAATCAACGCGGTAGGTGATGCCGTGTTCGGTCTGTTCGGTCAGCAATTTGACGAAGCGCCGCGCGAGTCGCTCGAAGAATTCCTGATTTGAAACTGGACGCGTGCCATCGGTCTTGCCGTCCCGGTCGTACAGGATGACCAGATCGATGTCACTGGAGTAGTTCAGTTCGGCGCCTCCCAGCTTGCCCAGGGCCAAGACAACACATCGTGCTCGCTGGCCGTTCGCTCCCCCAGGTACGCCGTGTTGAGCCAGAAGTGACTTCCGCGCGCTCCGCCAGGCAGCTTCGCACGTGGCATCGGCCAGGTAGGAAATCTGTCGCGTGACCACTTCCACGGTCTGCTTACGAATTAAGTCGCCGTAGGCGATTCGCAAGGTCTCTCGCTGTTTGTTTCGACGCAGCGCCTTCATGATTGCGGCCGTGTCGTTCAGATCGTTCACTTCGTTACAGATTTCTTCGACCAGAATATCGCGCGCCACCGGATTGCCATCGGTCAAGCGTAGGAGATCAAAGCTCTCCGGGTCCGCGATCAGGGAATCGCTCAAATGTTGGCTGCTGGAAAAAATCCGCAGTAAGGCAGGCAAGGATTCCTTGTCGCGATCGAACAGCGATCCCAAGGCCAGGGGATTGCGCGAAGCGGCCACATAACGGTCGAGGTTGTTGAGCGCCATATCCGGGTCGCTCAACTGCAAGAGATGCGTCTGGAGCTGATCACAGACGATGCTGAGCAGATCGAGGGTCATGCCGGTGTTGGCCATCGCGACGAGATTGTGGTGACCGCGCCTGGTGTTCTCGACCCCCAGCGATTTGAGCCACGGCGCGGCCTGATCGGGCGCATCCAAATATTGAACCAGTTCAGGAATGTCCATCGGCAGCAAGTATTGGTCCAGCGTAGAAGTAGGCGTTGACCCGCCCATCATAACCCACGTGAACCAATTTGCCGACCACGATCTGACAGCGATGCCGGGCCTCACCGGGCGATCCCCGATTGCTCGGATGTGGCCCGTCTGGATATGATCTAGAGACACTTCGAGACGCACCATGCGAAGTCCATCCGCCGCCGATTCTACCATTTTGGCCTATGACCTCTGATCGCTCGACCGCGAAGTCTGCCTCGGACGTGCGGATGCGCGGCTTCGCTCGCCGGACCACCGTCGCCAACACGCTGGAGTGGCTGGACCGCCAAGTGAGTTCGCTCGCTGCCGAATCGGTGCCGCTGAGGGAACTGGCCGGGCGCGTGTTGGCCAATGACATCGTCAGCGAAGTCGCTGTGCCGGCCTTTACCCGTTCGATGATGGACGGATACGCGGTCCTGGCCAACGACACTTTGGGCGCGAGTGCCTACAATCGGCTGGCCTTGCAGGTCGTTGGAGAAGTGTTACCGGGTCAGCCCCCTCGCGTTTGTGTCAGGGCGGGTGAGGCGGTGCGGATCATGACCGGGGCCCCGATGCCGGATGGTGCTGACGCGGTGCTCCCGGTCGAGAAAGTGGAGACGAGCGGAACGCAGATCTTCGCGCAGGATGCAGTCCCCGCAGGGAAGAACGTCGGCGCCGTTGGCGAGGATATTCCACGTGGCAGTACGCTGTTGCCCGCAGGGCGTCGACTTCGCCCCCAGGATCTCGGCGTGTTGTCATCGATCGGCGTCACCCAGGCAGCGGTGATCCGCCGACCCAGAGTGCGAATTGTGTTGACCGGCAATGAATTGCTGCCGCCCGGCTCGACGCCGCAGGAATTCCAAACGGTCGACGCGAACAGCCCCATGCTGGCGGCGCTGATCGTCCGCGACGGTGGGCTACCGCTCAATCCGGGCATCCTTCCCGATGATCCCGACTCCATTCTGGAAGCGATGCGTGACGATGCCGACATCGTGTTGGTTTCCGGTGGCTCGAGCGTCGGCCAGGAGGATCATGCGCCGGTCCTGCTGGCGAAGCATGGCCAGTTGGGTGTGCACGGCGTCGCGATGCGGCCCAGCAGCCCGACGGGAATGGGAACGCTGGGAGACCGCCTGGTGTTCTTGCTGCCGGGCAACCCCGTCTCGTGCTTGTGCGCCTACGACTTCTTTGCCGGCCGCGCGATTCGCGCCCTGGGTGGTCTGCCGTCGACGTGGCCCTATCGGAAAGCTCAGTACCCGCTGCGGCGGAAGTTGGTCTCGACGGTCGGGCGGCTCGACTACGCACGGGTGAAACTGATCGATGGTCAGGCCGAGCCATTGGCGATTAGCGGAGCATCGATGCTCAGTTCGACCACCCGCGCCGATGGATTCGTTGTCATTGACGACGACCTCGAAGGCTATGCGGACGGCGCCGAGGTGACCGTTCACCTGTATGATCTCCCGTAGCTTGACGACCGCTTGACCGCGTTACGTTCGTATTGTCTGCACGCCGAGAACCCGTATGACACGCCAGGAACAATTTCTCGACGTGATCGATCGCGATGAGGCCGAGCGACGTTTTCAGGCGGCGTTGCACCTCGCACCGCTGGGAATCGAAAGGGTGGCCTTGGCGGCCGCGTTGGGCCGCGTCACCGCGGAGGACGTCCAGGCGACGATCGATGTCCCGTCGTTTGATCGGTCGAACTTTGATGGCTTTGCGGTGCGGGCCGCCGATACCCAGGGCGCCCGGGAAGAGGCACCAGGCCGACTGCGGCTGCTTGCCGAAGTGATTTCGACAGCGGTCGTGCCGCACAGTGCCGTGGCTCCGGGAAACGCTGTCGCGATTGCCACAGGCGGTATGCTTCCACGCGGTGCCGACGCAATTTTGATGGTCGAACACGCCGACCCCGAAGGCGACGAGATTCTGGTGCGCCGCGCGATCCACGCCGGGTATGGCGTCGCCTTTGCCGGCACGGATATTTCCGCCGGTGAGACGGTGCTCCGTCGCGGAACGCTGCTCACCAGTCGAGAAACCGGCGTATTAGCGGCGTTGGGAATCACCGAAGTCGCTGTGTGGAGGCGACCGCGCGTTGGCATTGTCTCGACGGGGGACGAAATTATCGCGCCCGGGCAACGCATGCAACCGGGCCTCATCTTCGATTCGAATGCCAGGATTGTGGCCGATGCCGTCCAGGAAGCGGGGGGAGTGCCGCTGGAATTGGGAATTGTCCGCGACGATCTGAAGCAGTTGAAAAGGATCGTCGATCAGGCGTTGGCCGAATGCGATATCGTGCTGCTGTCCGGTGGGACCAGCAAGGGGGCGGGCGATCTGTCTTACAAGGTGGTCCGCGAACTCCACGATCCCGGCATCGTGGCGCATGGCGTGGCCTTGAAGCCAGGCAAGCCGATCTGCCTGGCCGCCACCGCGGGCAAGCCGGTCGTCATCTTACCGGGATTTCCCACTTCGGCGATCTTCACCTTTCACGAATTTGTTGCGCCAGTCATTCGCTGCCTCGCCGGCCGGCCCGCCGAGCGGCACGCGGTCAAGCCCGCGCGTCTGGCGGTCAAAATCAATTCGGAGATCGGCCGGACCGAATACCTGTTGGTCGGCCTGGTCGAGGCCGACGACGGCCAGTTGGCCGCTTTCCCCATGGGCAAAGGATCCGGTTCGGTCACCACGTTCAGCCGCGCTGATGGCTTTGTCACCATCGGACGGCATGACGAAATTGTGGTGGCCGGCGCCGTCGTGGATGTCACAATGTTGGGGCACGACGTTCAGGTTGCCGATCTCGTCGTGATCGGCAGTCATTGCGTAGGGCTCGATTATTTGCTGGGCAAACTTCAGGACCAGGGATTTCAGACCAAGTTCATGGCGGTCGGTTCCACCGCCGGTCTCGATGCCGCCCGCAGCGGTCAGTGCGACATCGCGGGTGTGCATCTGCTGGACCCGCAAAGCGGCGACTACAATCGTCCATTTATCGACGACGCATTAGATTTGATTGCCGGCTACGGGCGGATGCAGGGGGTTGTCTTTCGAAAGGGAGATCCGCGCTTCCGCGACCGGTCCGCCGTCGAGGGGATCGCTCATGCCAGCGCGGCAGACAATTGCCTGATGGTCAATCGAAATCAGGGCAGCGGGACGCGGATCCTGATCGATCGGTTGCTGGGCGGCGCGCAGCCGCCCGGTTACGCTGTGCAGTCCCGTAGCCACAACGCGGTGGCCGCGGCGATCTTACAGCAGCGGGCGGATTGGGGCGTCGCAATTGAGACGGTCGCCAGGCAAGCGGGGCTTGGTTTCTTACCGTTGCAGGACGAGCAGTACGATTTTGTCGTGCCCCGTTCGCGCGTCGAGCGGCCCGCGGTTGCGGCCTTCCGGGCCCTGCTGACCGACGTCGACGTGCGGCG
>JAUIHJ010000803.1 GCA_030432015.1 bacterium | reverse complement strand
TGCGCGAGATCTTCCAACAATTCAAGCCGAGTGGACGGCTCACCGCCCAACAGAACATTCTCCTTTGCGATCTGGGGGAACCAGTCCGGCAGGATGTCGAACGCGTCCTCCTTGAACACGGTGTACCTACCGCCGACCGAATCAGCAATGTCCGCCGGTATGCGTTCGCGTGCCCCGCGTTGCCGACGTGCGGCCTCGCGATCACTGAAAGCGAACGCGTCATGCCGACGCTCATGTCCGAATTGGAGTCCGAGTTAAGCCGTCTCGGTCTGTCGGAGAAGCGGTTTACCGTGCGAATGACAGGCTGCCCCAACGGATGTGCCAGGCCCTACAACGCGGACATTGGACTCGTGGGCCGCAGTGCGGACGGAAAGACCGGCGAAGGCAAATACACGATCTTCGTCGGCGGCAACCTGATTGGTACCAGGATGAACGTGGTTTACAAGGACCTGGTCCCGCTGAGCCAAATCGTGAGCGAACTCCAGCCGCTGCTGTTGTACTACAAGCAGGCCGAGCGGGACGGCGAAACCTTGGGAGATTTCTGTGACCGCATCGGAATCGAAGAATTGCTGCGGTTCGACCGTCAGCAGAAGCAACGAAATGAAGCAGCCATTGTGTGAAAACACGCTGGCTGCGTTTCGGCTGGCCTGGGAACGGTGGGGGAACGGGCATCGACCTGGACGATTATCAGGGAGCCAACATCCTGTACAAGACCAGGCGAAGGTAACGCGACTCGCTGGTCGGCCGACTTCGAGCATGGTCAAACCGCAGGCAGAATACCGCGATCAAACAATCATTCTCGATATTCAGCGCGCCGCGCTCGAAGCGGGAGATGTCGAGTGGGCGAGCCATGACAGCAATCTTGATAACGCAATCGGACCGGTCAACAGCGGCGATACGGCCGGCAAGGTCGTCAGCGACTGGGGCGAACAGCCCAGCAAATGCCAGCGAAGCCTGATGATCGTCACCGCTGACCACGGTCACGATGTGGTCCTCGAGCGACGTGAACGAATGTTCCGCTGGATTTCTGAATCAATGCAACACATCCATCGACTCAAGGCCGACCGGCGAGTTTTGACAACATCGACCAGTGGAAGGAAAGTGACGTGAAAATGAGAACGCCCCGCATCGTGTTCGCGACGAGCCTCGCATGCAGTGCCGCCCTGACAGTCGCTGGATACCTCGGAGTCTCACCCGATCATGGGGTTGAGGCCGCGGACGCTGACGAGGCCGTTGCCAAATCCGCCGACAACGGGCCGACAACGACTGCCGAAGCCCGCGGGCGTGCGCAGCTCCTTCACGAAACGATTCACGGCGCATTGCAGGTCATGCATCGCGACTTCTTTCGCGAAGACGAGAAGCTGACGATCCCTTCGCGGTCGTTGGAAGACGTGTTCCGCGAACTAACTCGCAGTTACGGTGTCGAATTGCGATGGTTGGCGGTGAATACCGATGCCATGAATGTTGATCACGAACCTAAGACGGAATTTGAGAAAAACGCCGTCAAAGCGCTGGCGTCCGGTCGGCAAGAGTTCGAAACCAGTGATGACAAGTTCTACCGCCATGCCGGTGCCATTCGGCTGGCATCGCAGTGTCTCAAGTGCCACGTTCCCAATCGGACGAGCACAAAAGATCGCACGGCTGGGCTCGTGATCACGATACCACTGGCAAATCAGTAGGCACAGCGGCCTGCAGATATCGAGAGATCGACGACAAAGATTGGCTGATCGAAAACGACTGCTGCCCGCCGTTCCGCCTCTTGCAATCGCCGGCCGACAAAACGTATGCACGGGAAGTGGCACCCGCGGAGCAACGGCGCCTCCGTTGTCCGCCGCCGGCAGCGCCATCCTGGTGACTCTGAACAAGGCTCGCTCCGACGTCCTGGAATCGTGATTTGAAAACCGCCATGCTGACAGAAGCAACGATTGTCTCGTTACGGGTTGGACGACCCGAGAATCGATCCGACGGCCGACCGTGCGACCCGAATCGGGCGTGGACAACCGGCTTCTTCAAAAGGGCTGTTACCGGCCCTGTTTGGCTGGGTTTGCGTAATCTTGAAGGGGATGGCCAGGCGGATCTGGTGCATCATGGTGGTCCAAACAAGGCGGTCTGCGCCTATTCCGCTGACCATTTTCCGTTCTGGTGCCATGAACTGCAGCGGCGCGATTTCCAAGCCGGGGCGTTTGGCGAGAATTTCACAGTCACCGGGCTTACCGAGAAAGGCGTCTGCATCGGTGATATCTGGGAAGTCGGCGAGGCGTTGGTCCAGATCTCTCAGCCGCGGCAACCGTGTTGGAAGCTATCGCGGCGATGGGACGTAAGTGACCTTGCCGTGCGGGTCCAGCAGACAGGTCGGACAGGCTGGTATTTTCGCGTTCTACGCGAGGGGTTCGTCGCCAGCGGCCTGCCGTTGTTGCGTGTCGAGCGACCACATGCAGAGTGGACGGTCGACAAGGCGAACCATATCATGCACCACGACAAACAGAACTTCGCGGCGGCAGCGCGACTGGCTGCGATACCACCGCTTTCATCGAGTTGGCGAGATTCACTGCGACGACGAAGGCAATCGGCCGACGAATCGGACGACCGCCGATTGTACGGCACAAGCAACCGGGCGCGACGATGAGATGCAGCCCTTATCCGTGACTTTCAGTATGAGCGAGCTATCCACCATGTTTCAACGTCCCTTCACACGCATCCTGTTTCTGTTTTCGCTCGCTATCCTCCTCGCATCGGGCAACGCGGATAGCCACGCGCAAGATGCCAAGCCAGTATTTCGAGCGGGGGCGGCGACTAGCAATATCACGCCGCCCCTGGGTGAGCTGATTGTCGGGGGTTGGAAGCCGATTCCGGCCACCAATATTCACGACGAACTTCACGCACGTTGCCTTGTGCTGGATGACGGAAAGGTGAAGCTGGCGATCGTACTCTGCGACAACGTTGGCATTCCAGTGGAAGTATTTGATGTTGCCAAACGGCAAGTGCATGAGGCGACCGGAATATCGGCGTCGCACCTGTTGATGGCCGCCACGCACACGCATTCGGCCACCACCGCTCGCGGGCCGCTAAAAACATTCGCTGAAACCGAACTGACGGATTATCAACAGTTTGTTGCCCGACGCATCTCCGACGGCGTCCGCCGAGCGCTCGCACAGCTGGAGCCGGCGAGGATCGGCTGGGGGAAGGTCGATGAACCGTCCGAAGTCTTCAATCGCCGCTGGTTCGTTTCGGACGCGAGCTTGTTGAGCAACCCTTTCGGCGGCCTCGATCAAGTCCGGATGAATCCGCCACGCGGCAGCTCCAAGCTGGTTCGCCCTGCTGGCCCGACCGATCCGGAAGTCAGCTTCGTCTCGGTGCAAAGCCGTGACGGGCGCGCGATCGCCCTGTTGGCA